>JANYHL010000112.1 GCA_025359085.1 Gammaproteobacteria bacterium | reverse complement strand
TCTATCGGCACCTTGGTCACCATGATCGGCACGACATGACCCGTCGGGTCCGGCCATCGTCGCCTGACAAGACCAAGCTCGCTCAGCGGAAAGCGGCCGGTGGTGATCGACTGAGGAGAGATGAGAAAACAGAACAGGTCGCAGTCGTCGATCGCCTGCTGAATGCGCGACTGGTAATCGCCTCCGGGCGGCAGGTCGTCCGCGTCGAGAAACACGGTGTGGCGGCGCGCACGCAGGGCAATCGCCAGACGGTCCGCTTCTCCCCGTTGTTCGGCCGCGTGCGAGACGAACACCTTCACGATGGCTCCTCGAATTCCTAGCAGGGAAGGTCGCGGTAGGGAATCTCTGGATACTTCGGCAGCGCCGCAGCCTGGACGATGGCATCGAGCCCGCTGCGTTCGTGAAACTCCATGCCGTCTCGATCGATGACGATGGCGTTGGGTTCGCGCGTGGCCAGTTGCCTGAACGCGGCGTCGATCAAGCGGAAGCGCCGCACCATGTTCTCGGCCACTTCGTACGGCCGGTTGCGCAACTTGATGTGTTTCTCCACGGTGGCGGTGCTCGACGTGAGCACGATGATACGGTCGAAGGTCCACGAGTCACCCATGGCGAGCACGCGTCGCAGGCCATCCTGACACTCGGGCGGATACTCCGCCATGTGCGCTTCGAGCGTGATTCGCGCGCCTTCGAAGAAGATCACTCTACCCGGTGCGTCGTTCGACGCGCAGTTCATGGTCGAGGGATACGCCAAGGCCGACGGTGAAGAGGATCCGCGCGGTCGCTTTCGCACCGTGTCGCCCGCTGAATTCATCGTCACCACACCGCATGAGAATCTGCACCTGATGCTTTCCAGCCCAGGGTTGAACGAGCTGCAAACCAAGCTCGAATCACGCCAAAAAATCTACAAACTGCGCGAAGCCCTGAAGCAACTCGCCAGCGCCAAAGAAGACGGCTACGACCGCATCTACATCGACACCCCACCCGCCCTGAATTTCTACACCCGCTCCGCCCTGATCGCCGCCGCCGGGTGCCTGATCCCCTTCGATTGCGACGATTTCTCACGCAAAGCGCTCTACACCCTGATGGACAACGTGCAAGAAATCCGCGCTGACCACAACCCCGATCTGGCCGTGACAGGCATCGTCGTCAACCAGTTCCAGGCCCGCGCTAACCTGCCTCAGCGCATGGTGCAAGAGCTGATCGACGAAGGCCTGCCCGTGCTTCAACCCTACCTGCCCTCCTCCGTGAAAATCCGCGAATCGCATGAGCAAGCCCTGCCGATGATTTACCTGGAACCCGCGCACAAGCTGACGCTGGCGCTGGTAGCGCTGCATGAGGCGATTGAGGGGAAGCGGGCGGGGTGAGCGGGCCAGAGGGTTGGGCAGGTGCGCAATCATGCGTATTTCATGCGCATGAAAGGAATTTTATGAACACATGGCCATCGACCCACCCCTTTCACGCAGCAGCACGGATCCTTTGCGGACGAGTACTGCACGCTTTAAGCACAGAACACACCACGCCATGTCTCAATTTGATGTACACCGTGAAGTCTTTTCGAGAACTTGGGGTTGCCCCCCTCAACTCCAAGAATCCATCAACGCCCCTCCCTGCTCGATCAAAAACGCTTTGAACGCCTTGGCCACTGGCGAGAGTTTTTTGCCAGCCAAATGCGTCACGTACCAGTGGCCCATTTGCGGTAGTCCCTCGACATCCACCAGCGCGATATAGCCACCGGCCAGCTCGTGGCGCACGGTGCGCATGGAAAGAAAACTCAGGCCCATGCCGGCCATCACCGCTTGTTTGATGGTTTCGTTGCTGGGCATTTCCATCACCACGTTCAGGGGCGTTTGGTGTTCGGCGAACAAGCGCTCCATCGCTGCGCGGGTGCCTGACCCCTGCTCGCGCACCACAAAACCATGATCGCCCAAGGCTGAAAATGCCAGCCGTTTGCGGCGTGACAGCACATGCTCGGGGGCGGCGACGATGCTCAAGGGGTTGGTGGCGAAAACGGTGGCTTCGCAGTCGAGGTGGCTGGGGGCGCGGCCCATCACCACCAGATCGGCCTCGTTGCGGGCCAGCATCCCCAGCACGTTTTCGCGGTTGTCGATTTTCAGCTGCACGTCAATACCGGGGAACAGCTTGCCAAAGCGCACCAGCAGCATCGGCACAAAGTATTTGGCCGTGGTAACAACAGCCAAGTCGATACGGCCTTTTTTCAGACCCACATGCTCGGCCATCAGCGCTTCCATGTCTTTGAACTGGCCCATCGCGGCAATGGCCTGGGTCAGCAGTGCCTCGCCCGCGTTCGTCAAACGGATGTTGCGGCCAATCGGCTCGATCAGCGGCAAACCAAAAGCATCTTCGAGCTGGCGGATTTGCATGGACACCGCTGGCTGAGTAACGAACAGGCGCTCAGCGGCTTTGGACACCGAGCGCTGGCGGGCGACTTCCATGAAGGTTTCGATTTGCTTGAGGGTGTAGCGGCGCATGGGCTTAGTCTCCAGTGTTTTAGATTTTCATCATTTTTTTCTGATGATATTCCAAAAAATGGTGATTTGAATTTATGAATAAGCCCGCCTAAAGTTCAACCGTAACGACTTGGTAACTTTTCTGGAACACCGCACCATGCCCCTCAAAGCCCTTATTTTTGACGTGGACGGCACTCTGGCCGACACCGAAAGCGCCCACCGTGCCGCCTTCAACCACGCCTTTGCAGAGATGGGCATAGGCTGGGATTGGGACGAAACGCTGTACACCCGCTTGCTCGATATTTCGGGTGGCAAAGAGCGCATCCTGCACTACTGGCGCGAGGTCAACCCCGGCATCACATCGCTTGCGGACAATGCGGTGCAAGACACCATCCAGCGCATCCACGAGTTGAAAACCGCGCACTACGAAGCCACCGTCAACAGCGGCGGCGTGGCTTTGCGGCCCGGCGTGCTTCAGTTGATCCATGAGGCTTTGGATGCGGGCTTGCCACTGGCCATTGCCACCACTACCTCGCCCGTCAACATCAGCGCCCTGCTGCGCACCGCGATGGGCGCGGACTGGCGCCTGAGTTTCGCCGCGATTGGCGATGCCTCCACCGCACCGGTCAAAAAACCGCACCCGCAGGTGTACTTGCAAATGCTTGCCGCCATGCATTTACCCGCGTCAGAATGCCTGGCGTTTGAGGATTCCAGCAACGGCTTGCAAGCGGCCAGCGCGGCCGGGTTGGCCACCGTCATCACCCCCACGCACTACACGCAGCACCACGACTTCAGCGCAGCGCTACAGGTATTGCCGGATTTGAGCGGCGTGACGGTTGCCGCGCTGGCGCAATGGCACACACCGCCAACCACGCCGCTGTCAAGTCAAACCGACCGTTGAACTCACCCCTTTTAACTTTAAAAATATAGCACGATGAGCAAGCCCTACCAGCACCCAGTCCGCATTGCACCATCCATCCTCTCGGCTGATTTTGCCCGCTTGGGCGAAGAAGTCCGCGCCATTGAAAAAGCCGGTGCCGCACTGGTTCACTTTGACGTGATGGACAACCACTACGTGCCCAACCTGACCATAGGCCCACTGGTGTGCGAGGCAATTCGCCCCCACGTCAGCATCCCGATCGACGTGCATTTGATGGTGGAGCCGGTGGATGCGCTGATCCCGCTGTTTGCCCGTGCCGGGGCCAACATCATCACCTTCCACCCCGAGGCCACACGCCATGTCGACCGCACCTTGCAGCTGATCCGCGACCACGGCTGTTTGGCAGGCATCGCGCTCAACCCCGCCTCGCCGCTGGACTGGATGGACCATGTGATGGACAGGCTGGACATGGTGCTGCTGATGAGCGTGAACCCCGGCTTTGGTGGACAAGCGTTCATCCCCTCCACCCTCCCCAAACTGCAAGCAGCGCGGGCCCGGATCGCGGCGCACATGGCTGCCGGCGGACAAGCGATTTCACTGGAAGTCGATGGCGGCGTGAAGACCGACAACATTGGCCAGATTATTGCTGCCGGGGCCGATACCTGCGTGGCGGGCAGCGCAGTTTTTGGTGCACCGGACACCGATGGCGGCTACCGCACGGTGATGGCGGCGCTGCACCGAGCAGCACTGGCCGCATAACGAATTTTCAACTCTGAGAGACAACCATGCCCTTCACAAAACGCTTCACGCTCACGCAGTACCTGATTGAGCAACGCCGCCGCTTTCCCGGTGCCAGTGGTGACTTCAACGCCCTGATTCTGGACGTGGCGCTGGCCTGCAAAGCCATTGCCCGCGCCGTCGCCTTTGGTGAGCTGGCTGGCATGCTGGGTAACCAAGATGCACTGGACGGTGGAAGCGGAGGTTCCATCAACGTCCAGGGTGAAACGCAGAAAAAGCTCGATGTGCTGAGCAACGACTACTTCGTGCAGATGAACCAATGGGGCGGTCATCTGGCGGGCATGGGCTCTGAAGAAATGGAGCTGCCCTGCCAAATCCCCGCACCGCACCCACGCGGCAAGTACCTGCTGGTGTTTGACCCGCTGGACGGTTCCAGCAACATCGACGTGAACGTCTCGGTGGGCAGCATTTTCTCGGTGCTGCGTGCGCCGCAAGACTGCGTGGACTCGGGCCGCGACGTCACAGAGGCAGATTTCTTCCAGCCTGGCACAGCGCAAATCGCCGCCGGTTACGCCATCTACGGCCCCACCACCATGCTGATGCTGACCGTGGGCAACGGCGTGGTGGGCTTCACGCTCGACCCTAACCTGGGCGAATTCATGCTGACGCACCCCAACGTCCAGATACCCGAAGACACCCACGAATTCGCCATCAACGCCTCGAACAGCCGCTTTTGGGAGCGCCCCGTGAAGCGCTATGTGGACGAGTGCCTGGCAGGCAAAACCGGGCCGCGTGGCAAAGACTTCAACATGCGCTGGGTGGCCAGCATGGTGGCCGAGGCGCACCGTATTTTGATGCGTGGCGGCGTGTTTTTGTACCCGCGCGACGCTCGTACGCCCGACAAACCCGGCAAGCTGCGCCTGATGTACGAGGCCAATCCGATGAGCTTTTTGGTGGAGCAAGCGGGCGGCGCTGCAACAAATGGCCATCAGCGCATCCTTGAAGTGCAACCGAGTCAACTACATGAGCGCGTCAGCGTTATTCTTGGAAGCAAAGCAGAGGTTGAGTT
>JANYHL010000078.1 GCA_025359085.1 Gammaproteobacteria bacterium | reverse complement strand
AACTCACGTTGGGATGAGCATTGGATAGGGGTTTTTTTTATTTGTGCCAGCGCATTGAAACGGATATCAGTACCGGACGAGTGGCCGGAATCTATGCCAACCGCTACAGCAAGGCATTCCAGGCAATATCACTGGAAGATTATTTTTTGGCCGCCACCGCACACGCACATCGGTGCCCGTTTTGGACCGGCAACCGCAAGCACTACCCGATGGACGACATTGAACTCTTTGTTAGCTGATGCCAGTGCAATAGCTGTGAATAAGACGGACGTGTCAAACCAGGATTATTGGCCCCGGATACCCGGCGACCAGGATGTCAGACGTAATTAAGGTGATGCCCTCCACGGTGGCCTGCGCCACCAGAATTCGGTCAAAAAGGTCTTTGTGGATGGGCGGCAGACTCTCGACGAAAACGGCATGCGCGCTGACTATCGCCAACTCTGCGTAGTCGTTGTCCAGCAGGCCACGCCTGAGCACGCGTGCATCGACCTTGAAGTCAGCGCGCCCCAAACTGTTCTTGATGGCAATCTCCCAAATGCTGGCAGCACTGAAGAGCAGTTCATGTTCGGTGTCCTCAAGCAGGGCCATCGCCTTGGCTGACAAGCGCTCCGGTTGATTGGCTGCACATAACAAAATATGGGTGTCTAAAAGCAACTTCACGCGCCTCCACCCGCAAAAAGAAAGGCAAGCTCATCACCGCCCATTCGGTCGAAGTCGTCAGGCACTTTCATCATGCCGCGCGCAAAGCCAAGGCGGCACGCGCGCCTTGCCTCCTCAGTCTTTATCGCCGTCACCTTGACCAGCGGTTTGCCGGCCTTTGCAATAACAAAAGGCTCGCCTTGGCTTGCCAGTGCGATCAGTCGCGACAGTTGGGTTTTTGCCTCATGGATGTTGACGGTTTGCATTGATTTCCCCGATGAACTAAGTGACTAGACTAAGTCTATACCAAGTTCATACAGATGGGGATGTGTACGTTGTGGATGGCGACGTCTTGGCCAGTCCGTCTACTCCACCTTGAAGTTAAATTCCTGCGTCGCCACCACCTCACCGCCATCGGTAACACAGGTGTACTGCATCATGGCGGCCTTGACGGCGGCGTGGAACACGCGGGGGCCGGACAAGATCGTTACATCCTGGATCACGCCGCCCTTGATGTGAATCTGCGCCTTGACCACGCCCTCAGTACCATCCTGCAGTGCTTTGCGCGGCATCTCGGGCGCCACCTGCGTGGGACACGCCACGCCGATGGTGGTGCGCTTGGGCCCGATAGTGACCGGCGCCGGGGGCGGTGGCGGTGCTATCACCGCGGGTGCTGTCGGAGGGGTCGCCACCGACACAATCGAAGGCGCATTGGACGACACCTGCGGCGCCACATCCGGCGGCGGCACATAGGGCGGTGGCGGCGCATCGACCTTGTGCACTTCTTGCGGCTTCTCGATCTTCTTGGGCGGCGGTGGCGGCGGGGGGATGATGACTTCCTGAATCACCACTGCTTCCAGCGGCTTCTTGACAAAGTTGAGGCCCTTGCGCGCCAGGCCCGACACCAAGGCGTACCCAAGAAAAGCGTGCAAAACCACAACGATGACAATGCCCTTGAGGCGCCGGGACGGGTCCCGGGTCTGGAACCGGTAATCCATGCCAATGTTATTCATTGGATAAACTGCTCAGCGCCAATGACGGCGATTTTGTTCAGTCCCATGCGCTTGCTGCTTGAGAGCACATTGGCAAACACGGCATATTGCGAGACCTTGTTAGGCCGTATATGCACCTCGGGCTGAAACGATTGTTGACCGACCAGTTTCATTTTTTCATCAAGCTCTTGCGCCGTCACCGGCAAGCCTTGCCAATAGACGACGCTTTGCTCGTCGATATCAATTTGTATTTTTTCCGGCTTGACAAGGCTGGTGGGTGGGGCGCCGACCGGCATTTCCAGATTCACTGCGTGCAGTTGAATCGGGATGGTGATGATCAGCATGACCAATAAAACCAGCATGACGTCGATCAACGGGGTGGTGTTGATCTCCATCATCATCTCGGGGTCCCCCGAGCCACTGGCGTTTCCTATGTGCATTGACATGGATTGAATCCTTGTTGGGTATCAACCGCCCAATGGCGGGGGTTCAGTGATAAAGGCAACCTTGACGATGCCCGCGCGCTGGCAGGCCAGCAGCACTTTGCCGACACCCTCGTAGCGGGCGTTCAGATCACCACGTACCTGGACCTCGGGTTGCGGCTTGACAGTCGATACCTTCTTGAGTTTTTCTACCAGTGCGTCGACGTTCTTGATGCGGGCGTCGTACCAAAAAATGTTGCCGGTCTGGTCGACTGAGATGATGATGTTCTCGGGCTTGGTTTCCCGCACTTCAACCCGCTCTTTGGGCAGAGAAAGCTTGATGGAGGTGGTGACCACGGGAATGGTGATCAGAAAAATGATCAACAACACCAGCATCACGTCCACCAGGGGCGTGGTGTTGATGGTCGACATGACGGCGTCGTCGCCGTTGTCGTCATTGGAGCCGACATTCATGGACATAACGGATTCCTAAAGGACAGAGGTCGGCTGTTGCGATCGACGCTCAAGCCTTGGCCACCGAACCCAGCACCACAGCGTGCAAATCGCTGCTAAAGGCGCGCACATCGTCCATCACCGCCTTGTTGCGGCGCACCAGCCAGTTGTAGGCCAGCACGGCCGGCACGGCAACGGCCAGACCAATGGCGGTCATGAGCAGCGCCTCACCCACCGGGCCGGCTACCTTGTCGATGGAGGCTTGGCCGGAGATGCCGATCGCGGTCAGTGCGTGGTAAATGCCCCAAACCGTGCCGAACAGCCCCACAAAGGGAGAGATGGAGCCAACGGTGGCGAGAAATGCCAGGCCACCCTGCGTGTTGCTTTGAATGCGATCGACCGCGCGCTGGATGCCCATGGCCATCCAGTCATTGAGCGGGATGTGGCCCATCAGGCCCTCATGTTTATTGATCGCATTGGTGGCGGCATCGGCCATGAAGCGGTAAGGACTGTTCTTCTCCAGCGCCGCAGCACCTTGCTGCACGGTACCGGCGGTCCAGAAGTTCTTGACAGCGGCTTTTGACTGGCGCCCCATCTTGGCTTGCTCCAGCACTTTGACGATCATGATGTACCAGCTACCAACGCTCATGATGAGCAGCAACAGCAAGACCGTCTTGGCGACTGCATCAGACGTCTTCCAGAGGGATTCAAGGCCGTACGGGTTGTCAGTGGATTCGGCGGTTTTTTTGACCGCGCCAGCAGAAGCGTCAAGCGGTTTCACGTCGGTGATGACGGGCAGGGCAGCGGGAGCGGCGCTAGCAGCAGTCGTGGCGACGGCCGCTTGGGCCTGCACCATTCCCGGCACCAGAGGTAAAGCCAGTCCCAGCGCGCAGGCGCAGGACGCGATCACTTGGCTAATCTTGATTTGCACTGTGTTTCCTTTAAGAGAAAGAAGGGAGTCAACCCGGTCTATCGGGTTGTCAACCTCCAAATAATAAGTGTGACGAGTATAGGGGGCGATTGGGTGTACTTGACCTAGGACATGCCCTTAGGCAACGGTTGAACTCTGGGGCTGCGATTGCCCTCAGGCGTGGCTCGAGAGCTCTCCGTTCAAAATTTGCTGGCTTGTCTTCAATCTCCCAGCTAGCGGTGTTGCAGGTCCAAGGCCCGCAGCTGTTTGAGCTTTTCGGCAATCCGGATCTCCAGCCCGCGCTCGACCGGTTGGTAAAAGCCGGGTGAAGCCATGCCGTCAGGCAGGTAGCGCTCGCCCGCAGCAAAACCGCCC
>JANYHL010000061.1 GCA_025359085.1 Gammaproteobacteria bacterium | reverse complement strand
TCTTGAGGGCGATCTCGGCCTTGCTTGGGTCGCTGGTGAGGACCACGGAATTCGCCAGCGCCACCGTGGGATTGGCAGAATTTTCGGCCAGCACCAGCCGCATCTGGTTGTAGCTGCCGACGGGCAGTGTCAGCTCACCGAGTTCTGCCAGATCGCCGTTTTGCAGCTTGAGCAAATCCACCCTCTTGGCCGGATTCATCACAATCTCAGACCAGCCGTTGGGGTCGTCAGGGTTGGCGCTGTCGCTCTGGTGAATGCGGACTTTTTCGATGGTCACGTTGACGGCGTCATAGCCGCAAGCGGGAGCGTCCGTCAGCGCCAGGCGCAGGGTGCCGCTGCTGTCGGTGCTGGCGCTGCCGCCACCACCGCAGGCCGCGAGGCCCGCGACCAAGATGCCGCCCAGGGTCAGCTTCGAATTTTGGAGTAGTTTCATGGGATACCTTAAAAAATAGACAGGGGTACAAATAACAGGACTGATTCGGTTTCTGCCGCGTTTCGCAGCGTTCGCTTGATCAGGGCCTGCGCCTTGTCGCTCTCGTCGACCAGGATGCGGCGAGACGTCGAATGCTCATGATGCGGGGCGCCCGGCCGGTCGTCTGTACGCTGGCACACTTTCAAGGATTAAACGATTCATGGATCAGGGTCAATTAATCGTGTCGTTTCTTAATTCAGATTAAGTTCATAATCGCCCCGCCGGTTTACATTTCTTCATAATCATTTAAGGAGAACTCCATGGGGCGAATAGGTCGATTTTTAGCGCAAATTTGGCTGGCAATGGCCTGCCTGCTGGCGCTGTCGCTGGCGGTACCGGCCTTGGCCGCCAAACCGGTGGCGAACAAGACAGTTCTTGTTGACAGCACGAACAAGAAATCGCCCGCCGATGCGGCCGTCGGAAAAAATTGCATCGGTTGCCACGGCGCCGAAGACGACCCCGGCATTTATGGCGAATGGAAAAAGAGCAGCCATGCGGCCAACAACGTCGACTGCTATGACTGCCACAAGGCCAAGCAAGGCGACAAAGGGGCCTTCCTGCACCAGGGCGCCTATATTCATGTGATCGTCACTCCCAACACCTGCGCCACTTGCCATGCCACCGAAGTGGCGCAACAGCAACGTTCGCACCACGCCAAGGCCGGCAATATTCTGGCCTCCTTGGACAACCTGCTGGGCGAGGTGATCGGCGGGCCCGCCGCCGTCAATGCCGGCTGTCTGCAGTGCCATGGCAGCACCGTGCAAGTCGATGACAAAGGGCGTCCGACGCCGCAAACCTGGCCCAACACCGGCATTGGCCGCATCAATCTGGACGGCTCGCTCGGCTCCTGTTCGGCCTGCCACGCCCGGCACAGTTTTTCTGCCGCGCTGGCGCGCACCCCCGACACTTGCGGCAAATGCCATCTGGGACCGGATCATCCGCAACTCGAGATTTACAACGAGTCCAAGCACGGCATCATCTACCGTGCCAAGGTCAAGGAAATGAACCTGGATTCCAAAAAGTGGGTGGTCGGTAAAGACTACACCGCGGCACCGACCTGCGCCACCTGCCACATGAGCGCCACCCCGGAGCAGAAGGTGACACACGATGTGGGTGAGCGGATTTCCTGGACCTTGCGCCCCGCCATTTCAACCAAGCTCAACATGATTCGGCTCAGCAACGGCGATGAATTCGACCAGCCGGAAGGCCAACCCCTGCCCAAGGTGGGCGACGAAGTCAAAGGCGCCAAGGTCACCGAGATCCTGACCTGGACGCAGCGGCGCGACAAAATGAAAAACGTCTGTGCCGCCTGCCACAGCGCCAACACCGTGGCCGGGCAATACAAGCAGTTCGATGACCTGGTGGAGTTGTACAACGACAAATATGCCAAACCCATCGCGGGGGTGATGAAGGAGCTGGAAGACAAAGGCTACCTGACACACCAGCCAATGGACGCCAAGATCAAATGGACCTGGTTCGAGATCTGGCACCACGAGGGCCGCCGCGCCCGCCATGGCGCCGCCATGAACGGACCGGACTACACCTGGTGGCATGGCATCTACGAAGTCAGCCAGCACACTTATTTCAAGTGGATTCCGGAGCTGAAAGAAGTGGTGCGCCAGAAAGATGGCAACGAGGCCTTCGCCAACGCGCTGCTGGACAAATATTTCAAGCCCATCGCGGGTCATGACTGGTTCTTCAACGGCATGGGCAAGGATGCGATTGACAAAGTGCGCAAAGGCTATGAAGAGCGTTATGGCAAAGGCAGCATGAAATAGCGCCAACCCCAAAAGAGAAGAAACGCCATGAGCGGAAAAATTCGACAAAACATGTTGATCGGCTGCACCGCCCTGATCACCGGGCTGGTGATCTGGTCGGCGCAAGCCACGGCGCCCAATAGCCTGCTGGCCCAAGGCGAGCAGCAATGGGCGGCCGGCCAACTGGATCAGGCCCAAAAATCCTTTGAACAAGCGTTGCAGGCAGAGCCCAAGTCAGTGAGCGCCCACATGAAGCTGGCCGGCCTGCAATTGTCACGCCAGGAATTCAAAGCCTGCATCGACACCTACCAACGCACCATCGCGCTCGATGCGAACAACGCCCTGGCCTGGCTCGGCCTGGGTTTTGCGTATCTTCATACCGGCCAGAATGGGCTGTCCATGGCGGCTTTCAACGAAGCGATTCGGGCCGACCCCCGTAACCAGGAAAAATTGGCGCCCATGCTGGCCAAACTCTCAGCCGGGTCACCGTCGGCGGACTGAGGGCCTCAAGCGCGCAGGGCGCCCGTGTCAGCAATAAGAATTAGAATCCAATCCTGCGAAATTAACTTGTCGACAAGATGACGATGCGTTTAAAATATCGAGAACGGGAAGACAAGACGCCTGTCCTGGTCGGCCAAAGCAAGCCGGTTCCAAAACCAAATTCAGAGCTTGAAATGAAAGACATGAACTCCAGGAGTGTGAAATGAAACCCAAAATGAACCTGCGTGAAACAACGAGTGGCGCCCGGCCACGCCATCTGCTTGTGCTAGGGGCGTTGCTGCTGACGGGAGCGATCTGCAATACATCCTATGCCGCGGACCCCAACCGGGGCCGTCAGCTTTATTCAATCCATTGCATTACATGCCATGGCGGGCCGGGCATCACCGCAGCGCCAGGTTCGCCCAGTTTCGAGCGCGGGCAAGGACTGATGCGCCCCGATTTCATACTCATGGAGGCCACTCGCCTAGGCAAAAATGCAATGCCGGCTTATCAGGGCGTGCTGTCCAACCGGGACATCCTCGATACCATCGCCTACATGCGGACTTTGCACTAGAGGTCAGGCTGGCGTGCACGCCAGCCGCGCCGGGTTGGCAACTCCTGGCGCTTTAACATGAAACTTCCAGGCCTTCGACTTCCTGCCGTCCACTTCATTCCCGTGCTGATGGTTCTGGCGCTGGCGGGCCTCGCCCTTTACGGCCCTTTTTTGTCGAACCCCCTTGTTTTCGATGACTTCAGTTACTTCGGCGACAACATCGGCGATGACCTGAAGTCCACGTCCGCCTTCGGTTTGCGCTGGTTGCCGATCGCCTCGTTTGGCTGGATTCGCGCCCTTGCGGGCGACGCTGTGGTCTGGCAGCGGCTGGCAAACCTGTCGCTGCACATCGCCAATTGCGCTTTGCTGTTTTTATTCCTGCGTCGACTGTTTGATGCCACGCTGGCGCCAGCAACGCCGTCGCCCTGCGTGGCTGCTGCTCGCCCGGCGCTTGCGCTGCCCTGGCTGGCTTTTTTTGGCGCCTTGTGGTTTGCCCTGCACCCGGTGGCCGTGTATGGCGTTGCCTACCTGGCGCAGCGCACCCTCCTGCTGGCCACCTTGTTTGCGCTGGCCACCTGGATGCTGTTTCTGGAAGGCTTGCTGCGCAACCAGCGGCGCTGGCTGCTGGCCTCCTGCGCCAGCTATTTGCTGGCGGTACTGTCCAAAGAGCACGCCATCATGGTGCCGGCCGTGGCGCTGGCACTGCTGCTGCTGATTCGCAAGCCCAGCCGACCCCTGCTGATCCAGGTGGGGCCCACATTTTTTCTGTACGCACTGATCGCGGCATTCACCTTCTTTCAGATCAAGTCGGGCGGCATCGTCGGGCGCGCCTATGAGCCCAACGGCCTCAATATGCTGACGGAGCTCGGCATCAGTTCGCAACAAGCCCATGCGCTCTCGGTGCTGACCCAGGGCTCTCTGTTTTTCAAATACCTTTTGTTGTGGCTCGTTCCCAACCCCGGCTGGATGTCGGTGGACATGCTGGAGCCCTTTGCGCGCAGCCTGTGGCGCTGGCCGCAAACACCCGCCCTGCTGGTTTTCCTGCTCTACCCGGCGCTGGCCCTGTGGCTGCTGTTGCAGCGCGGACGCCGGGGTTTGCTGGGTTTTGCCCTGCTCGGCCCGTGGTTGCTGTTTGCCACCGAGCTGTCAACCGTCAGGATTCAGGAAACCTTTGTGTTGTACCGCAGCTATTTGTGGCTGCCTTGCCTGCCGGTCGCGCTCCCGTTTTTGTTGCACCGAGTGGCCGCCCGGCATGCCTTCATCCTGCTGTTGCTGACGAGCCTGGCCCTGCTTCCCGCCAGCTGGAACCGGCTCAACACATTTTCTGATTCCTTGCGGCTTTGGGACGATGCCTTGCAACTGGCGCAGGGCCGGGACAAGGGTTCCAGGCTGGGCCGGATCTACCACAACCGGGGCGTGGCGTATTCAAAACAAATGCGCTACCAAGAGGCAATACCGGATTTTGATGCTGGCCTCAAGTATCTGCCAGGACACAGTCTTATTTACAATGACCGGGCCGTGGCCTACCTCAAAACCGGCCGCTATCAGGAGGCACTGCAAGACTACAACTGGGCGATCCAGCTTGACCCCAACTACTACAACCCTTACCTCGGTCGCGCCCAGGTCCATGAGGCGTTGGGCAACCCCGAGGCGGCGCGGCTGGACTATGCCAAAAGCTGCCAGTTGGGCGTCCAGGAAGTCTGCCCCCTGGCTGGCAATTAAAGCGCTCGGTTCAAGCAGTGGTACATTCATAAGTATGAACAAACAAATTTTCGGCAAGACTTTTTTCGCCATTATTCAGTTGATCGGCCTGCTGCTGCTGGCTGCCTGTGCGGCACCTCCCGAAGCCCCCCAGAGCCTCAAAGCGCCAGAAATTCTGGCCTTTCCGGCGCCACCCGAAGAGCCGCGCTTCATCTTCGAGCGCAGCCTGTATGACAGCACCGACGTGGTTGCCGAGGATGCGGATTTCAAGCTGCGCCAGCTGTTCACCGGCGAGAGCGCCAAAGGTGGCAAAGGCATGGCCAAGCCGTATGCGGTGGCGGTGTTTCAGGGGCGGGTTTTCGTTTCCGATTCGGCGCAACGTTTTGTCAGCGTGTTTGATCTCCCCAACCAGCGCTTCTACACCATTGGCGACGATGGGCCGGGGCAACTGACCAAGCCGCTGGGGCTGGACGTGGATCGCGCCGGCAACCTCTACGTTGCCGACGCCACCGCCAAGGTCGTGGTGGTGTTCGACAAAGACGGCAAGTTTTTGCGTCGCATTGGCGGCGCCAAGTGGTTCACGCGCCTGGCCAGCGTCACGGTCGATCCCAAGGGCGACCGCATGTATGTGGTCGACGTCGGCGGCGTGACGTCGCAGGACCATCGCATCCGCGTCTTCAACCCGGTCAGCGGTGAACACTTGTTCGATTTCGGCACGCGCGGCGCCGGCCCGGGCGAACTCAATTTTCCTTATGACCTGGCCGTGGGCAAGGAAGGCCGGCTGTATGTGGTGGACAGCGGCAACTTTCGCATTTCCGTCTTCACGCGGGACGGCAAATACCTCGACAGCTTCGGCACAGCGGGCAAACAGGCCGGCAGCTTTGCGCGCCCCAAAGAAATCGCAGCGGACGCCGATGGCAACGTCTATGTGATCGATGCCGCATTCGGCAATTTCCAGATATTCAACCCCGAGGGTGAACTGCTGCTGGTCATCGGCCAGTCTAGCGAGCGTGACGAGCCGGCCAAGTACATGCTGCCCTCGGGCATCTTCGTTGACGAAGACGGCAGGGTTTATGTGGTTGACCAGTGGTTCAGAAAAGTCGATGTCTTCCGGCCGGCCCACCTCAAGCCCGAGCAAGGCTATTTCGCGGCCAGAAACAAACCCGACGCCGTCAAAAAATAAGGTTTGCGCTCATCCGGGCAGCTCAAAATTCCCGGATTTGGGAAGACACTTTCCCTGATTCCGGAATCGACCCGGCAAAAAATCCTCTTCGCACCCCGCCGTCCGTACCCGCCTGCCTCTGGCAGCCGGTGCGCCAGGCGCGAAATCAGTTACTTGGCATGGTTAATGCTTTAAAACAACCGTCAAGCACGACATTGATTTTTAAATCTCACTACCCTGAAAGAGGACTACAAGATGCGTACCTATTCGATGTTTCACAAGCCGGCCAAGCTGCTGGCTGCCGGCGGCCTGCTGTTTGCTGCGCTGCTGGCGGGGCAAACCGCCTTTGCCCAGACCATTGTTGGTTCCAGGCATGATCTGACCACCACCGGCACTGGCTCGATCAAACAAACAACCACCGCCGAGATCTGCGTGTTCTGCCATACGCCGCACGGCGCGAGCGCGGTCGGTCCGCTGTGGAACAAGGCGACGTCAGGCGGCGCCTTTACCTATTACGCCAGCCCCACCATGGACAGCACCGCCCTGGTCGCCACCGGCAGCACTTCGGCCATGTGCCTGTCCTGCCATGACGGCGTGAGCTCGGTCGACAACCTGATCAACAAACCCGGTTCCGGCGGTTATACCGCAGGCGGCGCGCTGGCAGGTTACACCTACACCGGCGGCGTCACCACGCTGGCGGGCTCCGGCATCCGCAATATCGGTGCCGACCTGTCCAACGACCACCCGATTGGCGTTGCCTGGTGCGGTGGCTTCACGGCCGGCGCTTGTCGCGATGCTGATTTCAAGATTGCGGCCCTGAACCGCAAAGTGGGTGCAGTCACTACCACGGGCACGACCGCTGCAACCACAGGCGGCGCCTTGACCGATACCTACTGGATTGACGTCACCGCCGGTGGTACTGCCAGTGTTCGCGACAAGACCGACATGATTTTGTACACCCGCGCCTTTGCGGCGCCAGCGGGCAATTTCCCGTCGGTTGAATGCGCAAGCTGCCATGAGCCGCACAACCCGGTCAACGGCACTTTCCTGCGCACGACGAATGCCGCCAGCGCGCTGTGCACCGCCTGCCACTCCAAGTAAGTAAGAGCACGGGAGACAAAAAGGGCCGGGCGCCTAGTGGCCCCGGCCCTTTTCTTTGTCCATCGTCAAATACAAAATTGGTCTTATGTAATCTCATTTCCATCCAAGCGGATTACACAATGCGTACCAATTCGATGTTTCACAGACCGGCCAAGCTGCTGGCGGTCGGCGGCCTGCTGTGGGCTGCGCTACTGGCGGGGCCCACAGCCTTTGCCCAGAGCATTCTTGGCTCGCGGCATGATCTGACCAGCGCCGGTACTGGCTCGATCAAACAAACATCCACCACCGAGGTCTGCGTGTTCTGCCATACGCCGCACGGCGCGGCCAGCATGGGGCCGCTGTGGAACAAGGTGGCACCAACCGGCCCCTTTACCCCTTACGCCATCCCCACCATCGACAACCTCGCCGTGGCCGCCACCGGCAGCACGTCGGCCATGTGCCTGGGCTGCCATGACGGCGTGAGCTAGGTCGACAACCTGGTCAACAAACCCGGTTCCGGCGGTTATACCGTCGGCGGTGCGCTGGCAGGCTACAGCTGGACCGGTGGCCTCGCCACACTGGCCGACGCCGGCATGCTCAATAGCGCCTCCAACCTGAGCAACGACCACCCGATCGGTATCGCCTGGTGCGGTGGCTGGACGGTTGCCGGCGTCTGCAGCCAGGCTGAATTCAAGTTGGCGGCCCTGAACCGCAAGGTGGGTGCAGTAACCACCACCGGAGTGGGGGCTGCCACCGTGGGTGGTGCCTTGACCGATAGCTACTGGGTTGACAGCAGCGGTGGTACGGCCGGTGTCCGCGACAAGACCGACATGATTTTGTACACTCACCTCTTTACGACGCCAGCGGGCAGTTTCCCGGCGGTTGAATGCGCTAGCTGCCATGAGCCGCACAACCCGTTCTATGGCACCTTCCTGCGCCGGTCCAATGCCGCCAGTACACTGTGCACCACCTGCCATACCCAGTAAAGGCAGCGAAGACAAAAAAACCGAACGCCTGGTGGCCACGGCCCGTTGTTTTTGACTTCGTTCAAGACAGCTTTTGATCTACCTCAAGGCCGTGCCAAGCAGACCCGGTAGACTGATTCCCAGCCCTTTAAGAAAGACGACAACTGATGCAGCACAAGAAAATCCTGTTCGCGGTCTTGCTCACCGCGCTTGGCGCGTTGGCCGCCCTGACGCCTGCCATGGCGGCTGACGCTGCCATGGCCAAGGCACCGGCCGACGAAGCGGTCTTTGCCCGCGTCAACGGCGGCGACATTAGTGTGGCGCTGTACGATGCCGAGCTCAGCCGCGCCTATCGCAACAAGTTTTACCATGGTCAGCCACCCGAGTCGCAATTGACGCAGTTGCGTCGCGAAGTGGGCGACTCCCTGATTGAGCACGTGCTGCTGGTGGCCGAAGGCCGACGCCGCAACATTGCGCCAGACCCTGAAAAAACCCGCCAGGGCCTCGCCGCTTTTGAAGCGCGCAATAGCGCCAATCCGCGCTGGCAGCAAGACCGCGAGCAGTTGCTGCAGCTGTTGACACAAGACCTGCAGGAGCAAAGCATTCTCACGCAGCTCGAAGCCGCGGTGCGCGAGACCGCGGCGCCGGACGCGCAACAGCTGGCCGAATACTATGCGACCCACCCCGCCACCTTTACCGAACCAGAGCGCCTGCGCTTGTCGGTGATCCTGCTCAAACTCGACCCCTCCGTGACGCAGGCCGAACGCGACCAGGCCCTGGAGGAGGCGAAGCGCCTGCGCCAGCAGCTGGTCGCGGGTGCCGACTTTGCAGCGCTGGCGCGCGAGCGTTCGGGCGATGTGACAGCGCCCATGGGTGGCGACATGGGCTATGTGCATCGGGGCATGCTGCCCGAAGCGCAGCACCTGCAGATTGACAAGCTCGCCCCGGGCGAGCTCTCCGAACCCGCCCTGCTGCTCGACGGCGTTTCTATTTTCCGCCTCGACGAGCGCCTGCCGGCGCGGCTCATGAGCCTGGAAGAATCAAAAGAACGCGTCGCCAAGGCGTGGAAAGCCGAGCGTGCGGAGTGGCAATGGCGCGAGCTTAAAGCCGGTCTGCGCAAGGCGGCAGTGATCGAGGTGGTTGACCTGTCGCGCTATCCGGACGTCGTGGTGCTTGACAAATGAGAGGGCACCATGCGGCGGCCACACCTTGAAGCGCGCGGGCCATACCGGGAGAGTGCGTGAGACAGGCGCGCGAGGCGGTCAATCGTGAACTGTTTGCGCTGCTGGTAGCCGGATGGGCCGGGATCTCTCCCGTGGTCGCGACGGCGCAAGCGCAGCCAGATAACGACGTGGTGGCCCCGGCGGCAGCGCCACGGGCGGGACGTGGCGAATCGGCTTTGAACGAGGACGCGCCGGTGCCGAAGCCGAGGCCAGCAGCGCCCACCCCCCAGGCGACGGTTCCCGCGGCTGCGGTGAGTCGGGTGCCAAGCGCGCCGTCGGCACCGGAGCCGCCCACCGCGCCGGAGATGAAGCTCAAGTTATGGACGATGCCGCCGATTCGCTGGGGCGGCTACTTGGCCATGGACCTGCGCAGAGTGAGCGCGCAAGGCCAGCCGAGTCAGATGCAACTGGTGGAATCGCTCAACATCAACGCCAGCAGCTATCTCTGGCAACCCTGGTTCGCGCAGATCAGCGGCGACCTCAATCTGAGCGCTTTGCAGCAGCGCCAGGGCGAGGCCAGTGCGGGCGTCTCGGCAGCCACCGGCGCGGGAACCAAATCCACCAGCCTGAGCGGCAACGCTCAGCTTGCGCTGCTACCCCAGAGCCGCTTTCCGTTTACCGCCTCCTTCAGTGAAACCGACAGCCGCACCGGCGGTGAATTAACGCTCAGCCCGTTCACCAACCGGCGCTACGGGCTGACGCAGAGCTACACCCCGGCGCAGGGCGGCTCAAGTTACCGGCTGAGCTACAACCGCAGCGACATCACCTCCGACGCCGTCGGCACGGATATCGCCAAAGCGCTGGACGCAGGCATGAACTGGAACAACGGGCCCAATACGCTGACTATCAACGGCAATAATTACACCAATACCCGCAGCACTGGCGGCGCCGCCTCGTCCCTGTCCAGCGTTTACGCCAACCACAGTTACCGGCCCAACCCGACCTTTTCAGTTGACAGCCTGGCAAACTTCAGCGCCAACCAGTACCACCTGGGGAGCGCCGACCTGCCCCTGGATTTGCGCTCGCGCTTCTTGCAACTCAATTCTTTTGTCACCTGGCGGCCCGAGGAGAACTCGCCCCTGACGGTGAACGGCGGCGCCAGAGCCTACCAGAGCAACACCAGCGCCAACGGCAACACAGCCGACACGCGCACGATCAGCGCCAACGCCGGCTTCAATTACACGCTCAACCGCAATACCCGGCTGAACGGGGGTGGCTCTGTTACCTTGTCCGCGGACGGTGTCGGCGGCAGCAGCGTTTTTACCAACCAGAACGCCGGCCTAGACTATTCGTCCGACGCCATCAAATGGGGCGCCTATTCCTATACCTGGAACAGCGGCGTCAACCTGACCAACCAGACCGGCGGTGAAAGCAGCAATCGCAGCCTGAGCGCACACATCGCGCAGGGGCTGAACCGCAGCATCGTGTTGGGGGAAGGTTCGGTCCTGTCGCTCCAAGTCGGCCAGGACTACGCCCTGTTCAATGACCAGCTGCTGGCCAGGGCGCAGTCGCTGACCCATAATGCGCGCGCGTACTGGAGCAAGAGCTTGGGAGAGTCCGCAACCACGGGCATCAGTCTGGATATCTACGATTTGCGCAGCACAGGCTTTGCGCAGCGGTATTTTCAGCTTATCAACCTGCAGGCAAACGGCCAGGTGCAGTTCAACCGCTGGTCATCGTTCAGCGCCAACCTGACGCTTCAGGCGACGCGCCAGGCCGACTCCCCCACGTTTTTGATGGCCACAGGCAGCACGCCCGCCGACCGTTTCAACACCAGCGCCGGCGGCGGCCTGAGCTACCAGCACGGGCGTGCCTTCGGCGTGCCGCGGCTGCGCTACTACGCCTCGCTGAACCTCAACCAGTTTCAGGACCGGAGCCGTTTCAGGGGCGACATCGATGCCCCGCTCGAACGCGTCAACTGGGAGATCGAGCAGCGTCTGGATTTCGATATTGGCCGTTTGCAGACGCAACTGAGCCTGCGCGTGGCCGAAACCGAGCACAGGATCAATACCATGATCTTTTTCAGGCTGATGCGGCAGTTCGGCAGATGATGATGCGGCACAGCAATTGAATTTTTTGACGAAGGACTAACGATGCAAAATTGGCGGGAACATGCTCGAACCGGGCGGACTTTTTTTGCTGCAATGGGGGTGGCTTTGCTGCTGGGCTGGGGCAGCATCGGCGAAGCGCGGGCCGAGTTCGGCGATGTGCTGATGAACCAGTATTCGGACGCGGCCGGAATACGCCCGGTGGTGTTTCCGCACTGGTTCCATCGCGTGCGCTATAGCTGCAGTGCCTGCCATAACGACATGGGCATCAAGTTAAAGGCCGGGGGCAATGCCATCACGATGGTCAAGATCATCGACGGCTTGTACTGTGGTACCTGCCACAATGGCAGCATTGCCTGGTCAACGGAACAGTGCGATCTGTGCCATACCGGCAAACCCGGCTTGGCGACCCAGGTGCACCAGAGCACCATTCAACAAACGGGTTCGCTCGGCAGCACAAAAAAATAAGAGAAAGCCATGACCAAGATAAGTATTGCGTTGGTGTCCGTGCTGCTGGTGTTGACGGGCATGGCCTGTGCCCAGGGAGCCAGTCAGTCTGCGGCCGCCGCCGCGCCGCCCCAGGAGGCCGCAGCCCCGGCCAACGCGTTCAACCGCTTGCTCCCGCCGCCGGCGTTGCGCAATCTGCCGCCCGCCGAAGACGGGATTCACGATCCCGCCAGTCCGGGTACACCGCTGCTGCAGGCACCGCTGGCGGCCTTCGGTCCGCTGCCCAAAGCCAATGCCGGCAACCGCATCAACTGGGTGAGCGCGGCCAATAACGGAAATATCCGGCCACGCTGGAATGCGAAGGACCCCAAGGCGCAGGCCGAGGTGCTTGATCTGAACATTGTGCGCGCCGTCAAGGGTACGATGCCGGATGTGGTCTTTGCGCACAACACGCATACCGAATTACTCGACTGTGCCGATTGCCATCCGGCGTTGTTCAAGACCCAGAAAGGGGCCAACAAAATGAGCATGGCGGCGATCATGCTGGGCGACAGTTGCGGCGCCTGCCATGGACGGGTCGCATTTCCGGTTTCAGAGTGTCGTCTGTGCCATTCCAAGGCGAAAACAATGGTCGGCGCCACCGGGTCGCAATGAGACGCGCGCGCACGCTTGCTGTGGGCTGGGCTGTGCTGTGCCCGGCGCTGCTGCTGGGGCAGCCGACCGCTCCGACCGACAAAGCGCGCCCGGTGCAACCGGCGCCGCTTGACATGGAGCAGCTCGAGAAACGGCTGCTCGCGGTGGGCAGGCTGATCGAGCAGTCCTCCGCCTCACGCCAGATCGAGGCCAGTGGCGACGCCGGGGCGCTGGAGCGCCGCGCCAAGGCGCGTGACAGCTACCGCCAAGCGCTGGCCGCGCGCGATGCAGGAGATAGCGCAAGGGCGGCGCAGCTGACCGCGCAAGCCAGCACGCTGATGTTCCAGGCGGCAAGGTTGGCAGCGCCGGGCCTGGTGACCGAGGGCAACTGGCGCGCCGATTTCGATGCGCGCCTGGAAAGCGTGAAAGCCTTGCTGGCCGCGCAGCAGCGCATCAGCGCGGAAAAACCGAACACGCCGGGGGCGCTCGAGACCGGTCGTGGCATCGAAAAACTGATCGAGGAGGCCCGCGGACTTGCCACTGCCCAGCAGCAGGGGCAGGCTGATGCCGTGCTCCATCAAGCCTATCTGGTGGCCAAAGTGGCGGTCAGTTCGATGCGCGGCGGTGATACCCTGGTGCGCTCCCTGAACTTCGCCACGCCAGAAGAAGAATACCGCTATGAGCTTGACCGCAATGACACCCATTTGATGCTGGTCAAAGTACTGACTGCGGAAAAGTCCAAAATGACGGGCATGGACGCACTACTCAAGGGCTTGGTGGATAAGGCGGCAGAGCTGCGCCGACAGGCCGAACAAGAGGCCACTGGCGGCAAGCATGCCCTGGCCGTCGAGCGGATGGAGGGCTCCACGCGCGAACTGGTGCGTGCGATCCGCAGTCTGGGTATTTTCATTCCGGGGTAAATTGAGCATGATAAATATTTTTGGTCACGCCAGGCGCGCTCTTTTGGCCTTCGCCGGTGGCGTGCTGCTGCTGGTTTTCGCTGTGGGCGCAGCGGCACAAGACACCCGGCACTGGCAGCCGTTGGCCACCGACGGCGTGCACGATCCGGCCAACCCGGCCGTCAAGAAGTTGCAGGCGCCGAGCGAAGCGCTGTCCAAATTGCCCGCCGGAACCTCGGGCGACCTGGTGGACTGGGGGGCAGCGCTGCAGAAGGCCCTGATCGCCCCGCGCGCCAGCGCTAACCCCAAGTCCAGCACTGAAGCCGAGGTGCTCGACAGCGATATCCTGCTCAATCTGAAAGGCAGCACGCCGCCGGTGCGCTTTTCGCACGGGGAACACACCCGATGGCTCGATTGCAGCAATTGCCATCCGCAGTTGTTCAAGATGAAGAGTGGCGCCAGTCAAATCAGCAAGTTGCGCATGCATGACGGAGCGCAATGCGGCGTCTGCCATGGCGCCGTCGCCTTTCCGCTGACCGACTGCAAGCGCTGCCACAATCAGCCCTGGCCCTCTGCACCGACCCCCAGTCGCAAGCTCAAATTAGGACAATGACATCATGCTAAAAAAGATTTTGCTTGCCCTCAGCGTGGTTCTGATGTTGCTGTTGGCGCACTCCCCGGCGCAGGCCGAATACGGCGACATCGTCCTGAACAAACTCTCTGAAAAAAACGATGTGCAGCCGGTGGTGTTTTCGCACTGGTTCCATCGCATCCGTTACCAATGCCAGGCCTGCCACACCGATCTCGGGTTCAAGATGGTCGCCGGTGCGACGGAAACGTCGATGGACGATATTACCGCGGGCAAATTCTGCGGCAAATGCCACAACGGCACCATTGCCTGGGGAACTAATCGCTGCGACCTGTGCCACTCTGGCAAACCCGGCCTTCCCACTGGCGTCATCGGTGGCGACAAAACCGGTGGCCCCGGGCGCTTGTAGGGTCGCGCGCGCATGGTCACGCTCAAAAACACCGGCAAGCGCAGGCGGGTAGCGCCGATGGCACGGGCGATGATCGCGGCAACGGGCTTGCTTCTGCTGCCCGCCTTCGCCCACGCAGCGGATCAACTGCTGACCCCGTCGTTGACGCTTTCCGGTGCGCGCTTGTCGTCCGGCATCGATCCCACTGGAACGCCGTCGCTGCGCTCGGGGCCGGCCGGTTTTCAGCGTTTTATCCATCCGGTTGCGGTTGCGGGGCGCGGGCCGGACAGCTACATCGCCGACATCGGCTCAGGCACCGTCTACCGTTTTGATGCCAGTCTCAACGTCATGGCGGCGCTGACCGGGATCCGCGCGCAGACCGGCATCCAGCTGCA
The DNA here is from genome assembly GCA_025359085.1 of Gammaproteobacteria bacterium. Taxonomy (GTDB): domain Bacteria; phylum Pseudomonadota; class Gammaproteobacteria; order Burkholderiales; family Burkholderiaceae_C; genus Rhodoferax. The sequence goes on along the minus strand of JANYHL010000061.1, from coordinate 5,440 downwards.
CGTCGGCACTGATTTTTCGCTCTATGTGCTGGATCAGCGCGGGCGTCGCGTGCTGCACTATGCGCGCAGCGGGCAGCTGCTGGGCCGCTTCAGCGACAACCTGAATCTCGGGCGCCCGGTGGATCTGGCGCTGGATGAAGCACGCGGCCGGGTGCTGGTGGCCGATGCCATGTACAAACAGCTGGTCGCGTTTCATCCCCTGAGCGGCGCGTCCTACGTCATCCCCCTGCGCGCTGGATCGAGAGCGTGGGTGCTCGGGATTGCGGCAATAGCCATCGGGACAGAAGAGATTTTTCTGTCCGACCCCCTGTGCGTCTGCATCGTGCGGGTGTCGCCCGACGGCGCCGTGCTGGGCAGCTTCGGCCAGCATGATCTGCGGCAACCCGGCCCCATTGCGGTGGACCGCGAACAACGGGTCTTTGTAATAGACACTTTCGACGGCAGTCTCAAGGTCTTTTTGCACGGCGAGTTGATTCATGACTTGCAAGCTGCCGAGCTGGGCCTGCAACAAATCAACGACGTCTCGATCAACGACGGCGGGATTATTTTGTCCGACGGCGCCGGGGCCGGCGTCAAGTTCATGCGCGTGGCCGCGCTGCCGGGGCACTAATATGAAATACTGCACAGCAACAGTTCCCGGCGGCGCCCGGCGGTCAGCGCGCGCGCTGTGGTGCGCGCTGGCGCTGGGCGTGCTGCTCGCCGGCTGTGCCACACCGGTGCCGAAAGTTTTCAGTTTCGACAGCAGTAGCAATAGCGAAGGCGCGGCGCCGCGCACGCCCATCGTGTGGCCCGCGCCGCCAGAGCCGGCGCGTTACGCCTGGACCGGGCAATTGCTGGGCGAAGCCAACTTCAAGGCGGTCGAGGAGAAAAAGGTCAGCGCCATGGATGTTTTGCGCTGGCTGGTCGGCCTGTTTTCGGGCGATGCGCGGCCGCTGCAGGTGCAACGGCCGCAGTCGGGTGTGGTGGATGCGGCTGGCCGCATCTACGTCACCGACATGGGCAACGCGGCAGTGTATGTGTTCGATCGCGTCGATGGTGTACTAGAGGTGTGGGACAAGGCCGAAGGCCTGGCAAATTTCCGCAGCCCGGTGGGCATTGCGTTCGGTCCTAATGGCGACCTTCTGGTGGCCGACTCGCAGCTCGGGTTTGTGGCGCGGTTGGACACTGGCGGCAACCCGCGCGGCAGCATCGGCAAAGGCGTGCTCACGCGACCGACCGGACTGGCCTATGACCCGCTGGGCAAGCGCATTTATGTCTCCGATACCGCCGCGCACGACATCAAGGTGTTCGACGATGACGGGCGCTTGCTCAAAACCATTGGTCGGCGCGGCGAGGAAAAAGGCGAGTTCAACTTCCCCACCCACCTCGCCTTTGCCCTTGGCGAGCTCTACGTGACCGACACCATGAACAGCCGCATCCAGGTGCTGAGCGACGAGGGCGCGGTGGTGAAAATGAGCTTTGGCGCACTCGGCACCAGCGTCGGCAACCTGGTGCGCCCCAAGGGTGTGGCGGTGGACGGCGAGGGTCATATTTATGTGGTCGAGTCCTATAACGACCATCTGCTGGTTTTCAACCGCAGCGGTGAACTGTTGCTCGCCATCGGTGGCAACGGCCCGGAGCCCGGCAAGTTTGATCTCCCTGCCGGGGTCTGGGTTGACCGTGACAACCGCGTGTTCGTGGCCGACATGCTCAACGCCAGGGTGGCGGTATTTCAGTTTCTTGGAGCCGAAAAATGAAAAAAATTGCTGTTGGCTTTCTGTTGCTTCTTGCGCTGGTGGCCCAACTCGCGTTCGGCGTGCCTATATCGGTCTTTAGTTCCAAACACAATTTATCCTCCAGCGGCACGGGGTCCATCAAGTCCACCTCGGAATCGCAAGTTTGTGTCTTCTGCCACACGCCGCACGGCGCGTCTACCATCGCCCAGCTCTGGAACAGGCTGCCTACGGCGGCGACCTACACGCTCTATACCAGCCCCACCCTCACCGGGCTGGCGTATCCTGCAGGCGCTCAACCCACGGCCAAATCAAAACTTTGCCTGAGCTGCCACGACGGCACTGTTGCCATCGGCTCGGTGTACAACCTGCCCGGCCCCGGCGGCGGCCCCGGCACGATACCCAATATGCAAAACACCACTGGCGGGCTGATGCCGACCACCCGGGCCGGGTATCTGGGGACATCGCTGACGGACGATCATCCGGTGGGCTATTTGTATCAAACCGCAAAGGATCCCGAACTGGTGCCACGCCCCTGGCCGTGGGTGGCGTCGCTCGGGGCCGGTTTTGGAGTCGGCTCTCCCACGACCACGGCATCGGTCAGACTCGACCCGGATGCGAGCACCGGAACGGTGGAATGCCTGACCTGCCATGACCCGCATAACAACGAGAATACGAAATTCATGCGTCTGGCCAACCAGAACGCGCTGTGCACCTATTGCCACAACAAGACCAATTACGTGGTGTCCGGACATGCCACGTCGACTCAGGTCTACACGCCGCTCGGCAGCGGCACGGCGACCACGGTCGGCGCCTACTCCTGCGTCAGTTGCCACAAGCCCCATGGTGCGCTGGGCACGCCCTTGTTGCGTGGCGTTGAAGAAAATACCTGTTACGACGCCGGTTGCCACGGCACCAACAACGCCTGGGCAACCAACACCACCGCCGCCAGCGGCACCACCTGGCGCAACATCATGGCGGAGATGGCCAAGACGCACGCGCATCCAACCAACACCGTCAGCGGCCTGCATAAGGATCTGCCCTTTGCGGCGGGAACGGGAGCGGAGTTGCCGACTCAGCTTGGCACCACCAATCGCCACGCCGAATGCCCCGATTGCCACAATCCGCACCAGGTGCAACCGGCGGTGGCGGCGGAAAAATCGACGCGCGGCGCGCTGCGCATTTCGTTGTCGCTCAAGGGAACCTGGGGTGTCCAGCCGACCTGGCCGGCGCCATCGACAACGTTGGTCAACGACAAAGTGGCCTTTGCCACTGGCGAAACCTATACGGTATTGGGCCGCAGCGGAACCGCCGACGTCAACCCGGTCACCGATGAGTATCAGGTTTGCATGAAGTGCCATTCCAATTACGTGACGCTGCCTGTCGGGGCGCGCAACATCGCCCAGGAAATCAATCCGAATAACTCGTCCTATCATGGCATCGTGCCTTGCCCAGCCACCGTCGTCCCCTCCGCCCCCCTCTGGAACACCGGCTGCAACACCAATTTCTACGTGAATTCGGTGACGATGGTGGCGCCATGGGCCGGGACGGGTACTTTTACCACGGCCCAATCCGAAGCTTGCAGACTCGCCCCAGGCGGTGCCACTTGTGTCACCTTGGCGACCTCGCGTGGCCGCGTCTGGTGCAGCGACTGTCACGGCAGCGACCTCTCCACCATGCCCCCTGTCGCCGGCACCAAGACCGCCCCCTACGGCGCGCATGGCTCCACCAATAACGGCATTGTGGTGGGGACTTCCAACTCCGACCGGATGCTGGTTCGCTCAATTGCTTCAGCAACTGGCATCTATACACCGCTGTGTCTGGGTTGTCACAAGGCAACTTCGTATTCGGCGGGTGCCACTGGCAGCAGGATGAGCAGCCACGCTGGTCGGGGGACCTACGCTACCTATGGCTGCTTCACCTGCCACATGTGGGAATCTGCAAATGCCGTCACCGGAGCTAGCGACACCATATATCCGCACGGCATGAACAAGCGCTGGACGACTATCGGCACCACCGCTACGGCGGGCAGCCTCCAAATGGTCGATGCGTTCGTGGGCGGCGCCTCGCAGACCAACGGCAATTACGCAACCAAACAATGCTGGACGGCTGCAAACATTAGTGGCGGGACTGTTGCTTGCGGCCGTACGGCACAAACTTACTGAGCTTGAAAATAGTGCCTGCAAAACGCAAGACAATTAGTGTCGTCAACCGGAGTTAACTTGAAGCCGACAAGCAAGGGTCGGCTCAAGCGGTTTGTCCAGGACGTCGTGCGCCAGCTGGCCTCGGTCAAGCTTGGGCTGCTGCTGCTGATCGCATTTTTCGCGTTCACGCTGGTGGCGGCGTTTTTTCCGGCGCAGGAAGTTGTCGGCCTCTTCAGGGGCCTGGGCAAAATTCTGGCGCGGGAAGATCTTTCAACAGTGACTGCGCTGAACTTTCAGGAGCGCTTTGAGTCGCCGCCCTTCCTCGTGCTGATCGGCGTATTGAGCCTGAGTCTGTGTTTTTCGCTTTACTACCGCATCAAGAGCGAACTTAAGCGCGCGCGCGCCAAACAGGAACCGACGCTGCTGGAAGGCTCGCAACAGCGCAGCGGCCTGGTCGGCGCTGCGGTGAGCGCAGTGGAGCAGGAACTGCAACGGCGCGGCTACCACGCCCATGCCGTCTGCACCGCCGGTAGTTGGAAAGTCCACGCCAGCAAAGGCGGCAGCGGGGTGTGGGGCTCGGTGCTGTTCCATGTCAGCCTGCTGCTGGTGCTGGCGGCTGTGGTGCTCGGCACCTCGCTATCATTTCGGGCTTCGGTCAAGTTGACCGAAGGGCAGGCCTTCGATGCGCGGGTTGATCAATTTGGCAAGCAGTCCGCCGGGCGCTGGCGCCAGCAGGCCGCGCAGCCGCTGACCTTCCGTCTGGTGCGGGTCGAACCGGACTATGAGGTGAACGGCGAAAGTACCCTGGCGAGCTTGGTGGAGCCGACGCTGGAGGGCAAAAGCACGCGGTTCTCAACGTCGGCGCCGATTTACATCAACCACGGACTGCGCCACGCCGGGGTAACGATCCATCAGGGCATGGATTTTGGCTTTGCGCCACTGCTGATGATCGAGGACGCGGCCGGTCAGCGCGTGTTTCAGGCCTACACGCCGTTGGCGACCCTGGCAGGCCCGGAGAAGCAGAGTTATCTGGATCATGTCGATATCGGTCCCAAGGACAAGCAATTGCGGGCCGAACTCGAATTGTTTCCCGATGCTGCCTACCGCGATGGCGTCTATCTGTCCAAGTCGGCGCTGCCGAAAAACCCGGTGCTGCATGTGGTGCTGCGCGAGCGTGGCAAGATCGTGCTTGATCACTTCATCCGCGTCACGGCCGAGGCCACCGGCGGCGGCTACACGGTACATTTCGGCGGAGTGCGGCGCTGGTCGCAGATTGATATGTCCGACGCGCCGGGCGTGCCGGTGCTGCTGGTCGCCACGCTGTTGGGCTCGCTCGGCCTGGCGCTGCGGCTGCTGCGCGTGCGCCGGCGCATCCTGGTCGCAGTGCCCCGGGCGCAGCAGGATCAGCGCGTCGTGTTCGATGTCAGCGGTGGCAGTGAGAAATTCCAGCGCACCTTTGAGACCGAGCTCGGGATCATTCGCGCCGTTTTGACGCAGCGCTTGGCGACGCTGCCTCCACCTGCGCCGATAACCTGACTGACGGAGCCGCAATTCGTGGGAATTATCAAAAAAACCGTGTACATG
>JANYHL010000047.1 GCA_025359085.1 Gammaproteobacteria bacterium | reverse complement strand
CCTCCCACATCCATGAACATGACGCGGCTGGCTACCTTGCGCGCAAAGCCCATCTCATGCGTGACCACCATCATGGTCATGCCTTCTTTGGCCAGTTTCACCATCACATCCAACACCTCGCCGACCATCTCGGGATCCAGCGCGGAGGTGGGTTCGTCGAACAGCATGACGATCGGGTCCATCGACAACGCGCGCGCAATTGCCACACGCTGCTGCTGTCCGCCTGAGAGCTGCCCCGGAAACTTGTCCTTGTGCGCCATCAGCCCGACCCTGTCCAGCATCTTGAGACCGCGTATTTTGGCCTCGTCGGGGCTGCGGTTGAGCACCTTGATTTGCGCAATGGTGAGGTTTTCGGTCACGGACAGGTGCGGAAACAGCTCAAAGTGCTGGAACACCATACCGACATGCGAACGTAGCTTGGGCAGGTCTGTCGCCGGGTCATGCAAGGGCACGCCATTAACGTAAATGTCGCCTTTCTGAATCGGCTCCAGCGCGTTGACGGTCTTGATCAGGGTCGACTTGCCGGAGCCCGAGGGGCCACAAACCACCACCACATCGCCCTTGTTGACTTTGATCGAGCAGTCGCTCAGCACCTGCACCGGGCCATACCACTTCGACACATTTTTCATTTCAATCATGTTTTTCTCCGATGCTTAGCGAACGATGGCAATCTTGGCCTGCAAGCGCTTGACGAGCCAGGACAGGGCAAAACAAATCACGAAATAGACTACTGCAGCCAGCAAATAAGCTTCTTCCGGGCGGCCGTAAATTTTTCCTGCGGTGGTGAATCCCTTCAGCATGTCGTAGGCACCAATGGCATAGACCAGTGAGGTGTCTTGAAACAGGATGATGGTCTGCGTTAGCAGCACCGGCAGCATGTTGCGAAACGCTTGCGGCAGCACCACGTAACGCATGTTTTGGCTATAGGTCATGCCAATGGCCTGGCCGGCATGCACTTGACCGCTCGGGATGGATTGGATGCCTGCCCGCATGATTTCGCTGAAGTAAGCCGCCTCAAACGTAATGAAGGTGATTGTGGATGAGAGCTCCGCCCCCATCGGCTTGCCGATCAGGAGGGGGACCAACAGGAAAAACCACAGGATCACCATCACCAGCGGAATGGAGCGCATGCTGTTGACATAAATGGTGGCAGGAAGCATCAGCGCTTTTTTGCCCGACAAGCGCATGAGTGCCAGTAGCGTACCTAAAACGACACCGCCTACCGTCGCTATAAGTGTCAGCTGTGCGCTGAAACGCAAACCACTCAAGACAAACTTGCTGAAGATGTCCCAGTTAAAAAAACCAACGTCAAGACCCAACATGTCAGTGTCCCCCGCCCGTGCCACCGGCCACGATGAAGCCGGGAATTTGTGCCTTTTTCTCAATCAAGGCAAAGACCCGGTTCACGGCAAAGGCCGAGAGTGCATACAGCGCCGTGACGGCCAGATAGACCTCAATGCCGCGCGAGGTTTCCTCTTGCGCCTGCATGGCAAACATGGTGAGTTCGGCAATCGACACCGCGAATGCCACTGAAGAATTTTTGAGCAAATTCATGGATTCGCTGGTCAGTGGCGGCAAGATAATACGAAGCGCCATCGGCAAAATGACGTAGCGGTAAGTCTGCACCGTGTTGAATCCCAGCGCCATGCCCGCGTAGCGCTGTCCCACGGGTAAGGCCTGGATGCCAGCGCGCACCTGCTCGGCAATGCGGGCCGAAGTGAAGAAGCCCAGGGCAAACACCACCAGCAGGAATCCGGGTACTTGCTGAAAAGCCGGAAACATTTTTGGCACCACAAAGTACCAAAGAAATACCTGTACCAGCAGCGGAATATTGCGGAAGAACTCCACCCAGACTGTGGCCAGCCTGACCAGCCAGGGGCTTGCCTGCATCGTGCGCAGCGTCCCCATCAAGGCTCCGATGGATACCGCCAGTAACCATGAACAACCTGCCACCGCGAGGGTCCAGCCCCAGGCGTTGAACATCCATTGCAGGTAAGTGCGGCCACTGCCGTCATCATTCAGAAATACTTGCCAGTCCCACGTCATATTGTTCTCCGCCAGGCTTAGCCTGCTTTAAATTGCTGTGCGAGCCGCATGCCGATCAAGCATGGGCTCCTTGAAACAAAGACCCCGCCTCGGCAAAAGCCAGGCGGGGTCTTTGTTTCATTCAAGTTCTGGAAACTTACTTCTTGGCGTAGTCTTCCATGGGCTTGTCATTTGGCGTGGCCCAGGCGGCTTTAATGCTATCGCTGGCAGGCAGGCCCACCTTGGTGTTCTTCGGGGGAATCGGCTGGATGAACCATTTGTCATAGATGTTGGCGATTTCGCCGGACTTGGCTAGCCCACGAATGGTCTCGTCGGCCAGCTTCTTGAAGGCAGGGTCGTCCTTGCGCATCATGATGGCGATCGGCTCAACCGAAAGTACCTCGCCAACGATTTTGAAGTCAGCCGGGTTCTTGGCGTTGGCAATGTTGCCAGCCAAAATAGACCCATCCATCACGAAGGCATCGGCGCGGCCAGATTCAAGCAACAAAAAGCTATCAGCATGGTCTTTGCCAAAAAGTTCCTTGAACTCGATGCCCTTTGCCCGCTCATTTTTGCGCAGTGTCATCACCGATGTGGTGCCGGTGGTGGTGGCTACGTTCTTGCCATTCAACTGGGAAATGCTGGTCACGCCCGAGTTGGCCTTGACGGCGATGCGCACTTCTTCAACAAAGGTGGTGTCAGCAAAAGCCACGTCTTTCTGGCGGGTGGCGTTGTTGGTGGTTGAGCCGCACTCAATGTCCACGGTGCCGTTTTGCACCAAAGGGATGCGGTTTTGTGATGTGACCGAGAGGTACTTCACGGCGACTTTCTTGCCGATGGCTTTTTCCAGGTTGCCAATGATGCGCTGGCAAATTTCCACGTGGTAGCCGACGTACTTGCCGTCGCCCAGCGTGTAGGAGAGCGCACCGGACGAGTCCCGCACGCCCATGGTGATTTCGCCCGAGGCCTTGACTTTGCTGATGGTGTCCGTTGCCTGCGCATAAGCGCCAGCGGCAATGGCGGTCAGAACGGCAAGAGCGAGAAACTGTTTCTTCATGGATTTTCCTTGTTGAAAGCTTTGCTAAAGCAAGATAAAAAGTTTTTGGCGAATTGATAAGCCGCCCAAGCGACTGAGATTAAGCATCAAACATGCCGAGAACAATTTTCGCACTTAATCAGGTCTGGTCAGTACTTTACCGTGGCTCGTTCTTGAAGCGTCGAGGGTTTGCCCTTGGAGTTCATGCAAAAAGTTCATGACGTGATTCGCTTCGCGCCCCAACGGCGACAGTTGGCGTGCTCTGATGCACGCGAGCTCCCCTAGGCGAACTTAGGGGCCTTGGCCATGCGGCCCCACCTGTTAACCAGACCGATTTATGGCAGCGGGCTTAAGCCCAGCTCTTTCAGGAAGTCGTTGTGTTTGTGCTTTGACGCCGCAATGGCTTTTTCAATCTCGACCAACTCGTCATGCGTCGCTTTCAGCTCAATCTCCGCCTCACCCACTGCCGTGCTGATATAGCGCGAGATGTTCAGGTTGTAGTCGTTCTTCTCGATCTCTTCCATCCCCACCCGGCGGGCATAGCGGGGTGCTTCCTTGCGGAATTGGTAGGTCTCGATGATCTTGGCGATGTGTTCATCCGTCAGCTGGTTCTGGCGCTTGCCTTTGACAAAGTGCTCCGCCGCATTGATGAACAGCACGTCATCGGGCTTCTTGCATTTCTTTAGTACCAAAATACATACCGGGATGCCGGTGGAATAAAACAGGTTCGATGGCAAGCCGATGACGGTGTCGATGTGTCCATCCTTGAGCAGCTTGGTGCGGATGCGCTCCTCAGCACCTCCCCGAAACAGCACGCCATGGGGCAGGATGATGGCCATCACTCCCTCGTCTTTCAGGAAATGAAAGCCGTGCAACAGAAAGGCAAAGTCGGCGGCAGACTTGGGGGCTAGGCCGTGGTTCTTGAAGCGCACATCATCGGCCAGCGCATCGGTGGGCTCCCAGCGATAGCTGAACGGTGGATTGGCGACGATGGCGTCGAACGCGGGCTTCTTGGCCGGGTTCAATTCGCGCAAGATGTCCCAGTCATTGGTGAGCGTATCGCCGTGGAAGATTTCAAATTCGGTGTCCTTCACCCCGTGCAGCAGCATGTTCATGCGCGCCAAGTTATAGGTGGTGATGTTCTTTTCTTGCCCGTAAA
>JANYHL010000006.1 GCA_025359085.1 Gammaproteobacteria bacterium | reverse complement strand
TTTTTAGCAGTCGCGCGGCGTCGCGGGCGAAGTAGGTGAGCACGCCATCGGCCCCGGCGCGCTTGAAAGCCAGCAGACTTTCCAGCATGACGGCATCATGATCGAGCCAGCCGTTTTGCGCTGCGGCCTTGAGCATGGCGTATTCGCCCGACACCTGGTAGGCAAAAGTGGGCACCTTGAACTCATCCTTGACACGGCGCACCACGTCCAGATACGGCATGCCGGGCTTGACCATCACCATGTCAGCGCCTTCGGCGATATCCAGCGCGACTTCGCGCAACGCCTCATCGGAGTTGCCCGGGTCCATCTGGTAGACCTTCTTGTTGCTTTTTCCCAGATTGGCGGCCGAGCCCACCGCCTCGCGGAACGGGCCGTAAAACGCGGACGCGTACTTGGCGCTGTAGGCCATGATGCGGGTGTGGATGAAGTGATTCGCTTCCAGGGCCTGGCGAATGGCGCCGATGCGCCCGTCCATCATGTCACTGGGGGCGACGATGTCAGCACCAGCCGCTGCATGGGAGAGAGCCTGTTTGACCAGCACTTCAACCGTTTCATCGTTCATGATGTAGCCGTCATCCAGGGGGTCGGGACTGGGCAGGCCATCCTGGCCGTGGCTGGTGAAGGGGTCGAGCGCCACGTCCGTCATGACGCCCAGATCGGGGAATTCTTTTTTCAAGGCCCGCAGCACGCGCGGCACCAGACCCTCCGGGTTGAAGGCTTCGCGGCCATCCGGGGTTTTGAGCGACTGCTCTATTACCGGAAACAAGGCCATCACCGGAATGCCCAGCTTGACGCAGTCCTCTGCCACCGGCAGCAGCAGATCCAGGCTCAGGCGTTCCACGCCGGGCATGGAGGACACCGGTTGGCGCTGGTGATTGCCGTCGACGACAAAAACCGGGTAGATCAAATCATGCGTTGTCAGTGAATTTTCACGAACCAGGTTGCGTGTGAAGGTGTCCCGGCGCAAGCGGCGGGGGCGACCCAAGGGGTAAGGTGCATAGGATGTCATGGCTAAAAGTGTAAGGGTTTCAGGGTATGGGGCGCGCCGAGTACAAAATATTTCATTCATTTACTTGAAACGGGGTCGGAATTTTGTTAGATTACGCACGGGCAGTCCGCTGCCTCCCGCTTTTCCTCCCTGAGCGGGGCCTTGATGTGTGACAGCAAATAGGCTTACCACCCCAGCCCTTGTGCTGGGGTTTTTTTTGGCTGGTTCGTGGGCGCCGCAGCAGGTCGGGTCGTGCAGCGCGTCGACCGACCAGGTTTGTCGCCCTCTACTAAACTGCGTCCTATGCTCTGGATTAAATCGCTCCACATTGTTTTTGTTGCCAGCTGGTTTGCCGGCCTGTTTTACCTGCCGCGCATCTTTGTCAACTTGGCCATGGTGCCGGCTGATTCTGTCCCCGAGCGGGAGCGCTTGCTGTTGATGGCGCGCAAGCTGCTGCGTTTTACCAGCGTGATCGCGGTGCCCGCCGTGGGCCTGGGTGTGTGGTTGTGGGCAGGTTATGGTATCGGCTGGGGACCGGGCAATGGCTGGATGCATGCCAAGTTGGCGGTGGTGGCGCTGGCATTGGGCTACCACCACAGTTGTGGTGTTTTGCTGCGCAAGTTGGTTGCCAATCACAATAGGCATGGCCATGTCTGGTACCGCTGGTTCAATGAGGTCCCCGTGCTGATGCTGCTGGCGGCAGTGCTGTTGGTGGTACTCAAGCCGTTCTGAGGCGGTGCGGGTGCAGATGCACAAGACCTCGGCGTGGCCCCTGGCGTTGGTCTACGTCGGACTCATTTGTTACGCCAGCCTGTACCCTTTTTCCGATTGGCGTTCCCAGGGCATCGTGCCCTGGGCTTTCCTCAGCAGCCCGTGGCCCAAATACTGGACGGGCTTTGATGTCACGATCAATCTGTTGGGTTACCTGCCGTTCGGGTTTTTGCTGACGCTCAGTGCGTTGCGCACCGGCAGGAGGCGTTTTGCCGTGGTGCTGGCCACGCTGGTGGCTGGTCTGCTGTCGTTGACGATGGAGTCACTGCAGAGTTATTTGCCCTTGCGGGTGGCGTCGAATGTGGATTTGGGGCTCAATGGCCTGGGTGCCTGGCTCGGCGCGCTGCTGGCCCGGAGCCTGGAGCAGTGGGGGATCATTGAGCGTTGGAGCGTTTTCAGGGCGCGCTGGTTTGTGGCGGATGCGCGCGGTGGCCTCGTCTTGCTGGCTTTGTGGCCGGGTGCTTTGTTGTTCCCGGCGGCGGTGCCGTTTGGCTTGGGCCAAGTGCTGGAACGGCTGGAAGCGGCCTTGGCCGACAGTTTGCAGGACACGCCTTGGCTGGACTGGTTGCCGGTGCGCGATATTGAACTTCAACCCCTGGCGCCAGGGGCGGAGTTGGTTTGCGTCATGCTGGGCATGTTGATTCCCTGTCTGCTGGGTTATTGCATCATCCGCTCGACCCGTCAGCGCCTGTTGTTTTTGTTGCTGGTGTTCGCCTGCGGGCTGGGGGTTACGGCGCTCTCGGCCGCCTTGAGTTATGGCCCGGAGCATGCTTGGGCCTGGTTCAGCCTGCCGGTCAAGGCCGGCTTGGTCGTGGCGCTGGTGTTGGCGCTGTCGCTGTTGGGGGTGCCGCGACGCGTGAGTGCTGCCCTGGTGTTGCTGGCGCTGGGCGTTCACCTTGACTTGCTCAATCAGGCGCCGGCCAGTCCGTACTTTGCGCAAACCTTGTCGACCTGGGAGCAGGGACGGTTTATTCGTTTTCACGGTCTGGCGCAGTGGCTGGGGTGGTTGTGGCCTTATGCAACTATGGTCTATGTGCTGTTCAGAGTGTGGGTCCGAGATACAAAAAACTAGAATCCCGGATATGACTGAAACCAAATTCACCCCTGAGTCCGGCCAGATTCCTGCGCTCCAGCCGCTTAACTCCTATTACAAGCGGCATGTTTTCTTTTGTCTCAACGAAAGAAGCAATGGGGAACCTTGCTGTGCCCGCTTTCAGGCACAGCAAGCGTTTGACCACTGCAAGGTGCAGGTCAAGGCGGCGGGGCTGGCTGGTCCGGGCCTGGTTCGGGTCAACAAGGCCGGTTGTATGGATCGGTGTGCCGCCGGTCCGGTGCTGGTGGTTTACCCCGAGGCGGTCTGGTACACGTACCTGGACCACGCTGACATTGACGAAATCGTGGAGTCGCACCTGAAAAACGGCCAGGTGGTGGAACGTCTGCTCATTCCGCCGACGCTGGGTCGTTAGGTTTTTACAAGCATTTTTGGCCTCTGGCCCTCGTCCATACTTCGTATCGAGCTTCTCTTTTTATAGCATTAATTCAGGCCTGACTTGCGTATGCAAGATCGGCGCAATCATTTAACAATGAAAAAACTACTTTTGATCCTCGCTAGCGCGCTGTGTTTATCGGTCGCGGCACAAACGCCGCAGCCACCCGAAATTGCCGCCCGTTCCTATTTGCTGTTCGACGTCACGGCCAATCAGTTGCTGGCCGAAAAAGACATTGACAGTCCGGTGGAGCAGGCGTCGTTGACCAAGCTGATGACGGCGTACTTGGTGTTTGATGCCTTGCGCAGTAAAAAAATTGACCTCAAACAGACATTCCCGGTGAGTGAGCGTGCCTGGAAGATGCCGGGTTCGCGCATGTTCATCGATCCCAAGATGAACGTTCCGGTGGAGGATTTGCTTAAAGGCATGATTGTGCAAAGCGGCAACGATGCCACCATGGCGTTGGCCGAAGGCGTTGGCGGCACCGTAGAGCAATTTGTGCGGCTCATGAACGAGCAAGCCAAGGCGTTGGGCATGAAATCCACTAACTACAAGAATCCGGAAGGCTTGACCGAAGCAGGGCACACCACCACGGCACGGGACCTCAGCGTTCTGGCCACCCGCTTGATGCGTGACTTTCCCGATTACGTGGCCTATTACGCCATCAAACAGTACCGTTACCCGGGAACCCCGGCGACCAATGGCAGCAACCGTAACCTGCTGCTGTTTCGCGATCCGACCGTGGACGGCTTGAAAACCGGACACACCGAAGCCGCGGGCTATTGCTTGATCGCCACCGCCAAGCGCGACTTTGTCGGCCTGGGTACACCGGGTTTGGCCGCCGGATCGCCGGGTGCGACCGGCAGTCGGCGCCTGTTGTCGATTGTGTTGGGTGCGAGCAGTGAAAACGCGCGCGCCAACGAGTCCCAGAAACTGTTGAATTGGGGCTATACCGCGTTTGAACCGGTCAAGCTGTTTGCTGCCAATCAGTCGGTTGCCTCCCCGGCCGTCTGGAAGGGTAAGGCCGCGACCGTCAAATTGGGTCGCCCGGAGGCGATTGTGGTGGCGGTCCCGGCGGGCACTGCGGGCAAAATTACGACGCAGGTGCTGCGATCGGACCCCCTGGTCGCCCCCTTTGCCAAAGGTCAACAGGTGGCAACCCTGAAAGTCAACATTGGTGGGCTGACGCTGGTGGATGTGCCCTTGCTGGTGTTGGAAACGGTGGAGCAGGCCGGCGTGTTGGGCCGGGCCTGGGATGCGTTGCGCCTGTGGATCAAGTAGCGGGCGTCGGCGCCACAGTGGGTGCCCAACCGCAACGACTAAGCGTCAAAGCTCGTAAAAATCATTGCGAGCGGGCGCTTGACCTGCTATAGTTGAAAGCTTTTCGGAATTTCCGAAGGGTTTTACGTTTTTGAAGTATTTAAGTCTTGGCTGTCACAGCAGCTATCAAACGTTGAGGGACGTTTTTCAATGCCAACCATTAATCAGTTAGTTCGTCAGGGGCGCGAGGTCGAAACGATCAAGTCCAAAAGCCCGGCGATGCAAAATTCTCCGCAGCGTCGCGGTGTGTGCACTCGTGTCTACACCACCACGCCTAAAAAACCAAACTCGGCTCTGCGTAAAGTCGCCAAAGTGCGCCTGACCAATGGGTTTGAAGTCATTTCCTACATCGGCGGCGAAGGCCACAACCTGCAGGAGCACAGCGTTGTGCTGGTGCGCGGCGGTCGGGTCAAGGATCTGCCCGGTGTGCGCTACCACATTGTGCGTGGTTCGCTCGACTTGCAAGGCGTGAAAGACCGCAAGCAGTCGCGCTCCAAGTACGGCGCCAAGAAGCCCAAAGTCAAATAAGCGATACGCTTGTTCAAAAAAGAAGGTGTTGTTTCCCGCGTGGCGCGGTGATCCAACGTAGTGACCCGCTGTTGGGTCGAGTAAGTAAAAACCAATATGGTTTTTGCGGTGTCTGATAAAGATACCAACTGAAGCAAAGAGGTGAAAAAATGCCACGTCGTCGCGAAGTCCCTAAACGTGAAATTCTGCCGGATCCTAAGTTCGGCAATGTCGAGTTGTCCAAATTCATGAATGTGATCATGGAAGGCGGAAAAAAAGCGGTTGCCGAGCGCATCATTTATGGTGCGCTGGAGCAGATCGAGAAGAAAAACCCAGGTAAAGACCCGGTCGAGGCCTTCACCATGGCCATCAACAATGTGAAGCCGATGGTCGAAGTGAAGTCCCGTCGCGTTGGCGGTTCCAACTACCAGGTGCCGGTTGAAGTGCGCCCGGTTCGCCGCTTGGCCTTGTCCATGCGCTGGATCAAGGAAGCTGCCCGCAAACGCGGTGAGAAATCCATGGCATTGCGCTTGGCCAATGAATTGATGGAAGCCACCGAAGGCCGGGGCGGCGCCATGAAAAAGCGTGATGAAGTTCACCGCATGGCAGAGGCCAACAAGGCCTTCTCTCACTTCCGTTTCTAAAACGGCTACTGCGCGGCTTTTCCGTACCGTCGCCACTTCCTACCGCGCCAGGGGCGCGATGGTAAGAATTGAAGATGGCTTGAAAGTCGCTCGCTACGCCGCAAGGATCAAAAGTCTTTGCGGCTTAGTAGTTTGAAATATACAGATCAACCAAGGATCCATCATGGCTCGCCATACCCCCATTGAGCGCTACCGCAATATTGGTATTTCGGCTCACATTGACGCCGGTAAAACTACCACGACCGAGCGTATTCTTTTTTATACCGGTGTCAATCACAAGATTGGTGAAGTGCATGATGGCGCTGCCACCATGGACTGGATGGAGCAGGAGCAGGAACGTGGCATCACGATCACGTCGGCGGCTACCACCTGCTTCTGGAAAGGCATGGAAAACAATTTTTCCGAGCACCGCATCAACATTATCGATACGCCTGGACACGTGGACTTCACGATTGAAGTAGAGCGTTCCATGCGTGTGCTCGACGGCGCCTGCATGGTGTACTGTGCCGTGGGTGGAGTGCAGCCGCAGTCGGAAACAGTCTGGCGTCAGGCCAACAAGTACAAAGTACCGCGTTTGGCCTTTGTCAACAAGATGGACCGTACCGGCGCCAACTTTTTCAAGGTTGTGGACCAGATGAAGCTGCGTCTGAAGGCCAACCCGGTGCCGATCGTGATCCCCATTGGCGCTGAGGAGCACTTCACCGGCGTGGTTGACCTGATCAAAATGAAAGCCATCATCTGGGATGAAGCATCCCAGGGGATGAAGTTTGAATACACGGAAATTCCTGAGGAGTTATTCGCATTGGCCAAAGAGTGGCGCGAGAAAATGGTTGAGGCTGCGGCCGAGGCGTCCGAAGAATTCATGAACAAGTACCTGGAAGAAGGTGACTTGACGGAAGACGAAATCAAGCTCGGCATTCGCACCCGCACCATCGCCAGCGAAATCCAGCCCATGCTATGTGGTACGGCATTCAAGAACAAGGGTGTGCAACGCATGCTCGATGCCATTATTGAGTTCATGCCGTCGCCCGTCGATATTCCGCCGGTGAAGGGGACTGATGAAGATGAGGTGCCAGTCACCCGCAAGGCTGACGATAAAGAAAAATTTTCTGCTCTGGCCTTCAAGTTGATGACGGATCCATTTGTGGGGCAGTTGACATTCGTTCGCGTCTATTCCGGCGTGTTGAACAAGGGGGACAGCGTTTACAACCCGATTCGCGGCAAAAAAGAACGCATTGGGCGGATTGTGCAGATGCATGCCAACAATCGTCAGGAAGTGAGCGAAATTGTCGCGGGCGATATCGCCGCTTGTGTCGGTTTGAAAGACGTGACGACCGGGGAAACCCTGTGCGACCCCGGCGCCATCATCATGCTTGAGCGCATGGTATTCCCCGAGCCCGTGATTACGCAGGCGGTGGAGCCCAAGACCAAGGTTGACCAGGAAAAAATGGGCATCGCTTTGCAGCGTCTGGCGCAAGAAGATCCTTCCTTCCGCGTCAAAACGGACGAAGAGTCAGGCCAGACATTGATCGCTGGTATGGGCGAGTTGCACCTTGAAATTATTGTTGACCGCATGAAGCGCGAGTTTGGCGTGGAAGCCAACGTCGGCAAGCCCCAAGTGGCCTACCGCGAAACCATTCGTAAGACGGTTGAAGATGCCGAAGGCAAGTTCGTTCGTCAGTCGGGCGGTAAGGGTCAATACGGTCACGTGGTGCTCAAGATTGAACCCAATGAACCTGGTAAGGGTATTCAGTTTATCGACGCGATCAAGGGTGGCGTGGTCCCTCGCGAGTTCATCCCCGCGGTCGAAAAAGGCATTAACGAGGCCGTCACCTCGGGCGTGCTGGCGGGTTACCCGGTGGTGGATGTCAAAGTCACATTACATTTCGGCTCGTATCACGATGTTGATTCGAATGAAAATGCCTTCAAGATGGCGGCCATCTTTGGTTTCAAGGAAGGTTGCCGCAAGGCGGGTCCGGTGATTCTGGAGCCCATGATGGCCGTGGAAGTCGAAACACCGGAAGACTACGCTGGTAACGTGATGGGAGATTTATCCTCACGGCGCGGCATGGTGCAAGGTATGGAGGACATGGTTGGTGGCGGTAAGGCCATCAAAGCGGAAGTGCCTTTGTCTGAAATGTTCGGGTACTCGACCACGCTACGTTCCATGTCGCAAGGCCGCGCAACCTACACCATGGAATTTAAACACTACACCGAAGCGCCGCGCAACGTGTCAGAAGCCATCATGGCGGCAAGGGCCAAGTAATATAGGCGGGGTCAGATCACTCGCGCAGCGATGTGCCCTGCCCCCAACTGATTAGATTTGTCTGCGATTTCGCACCCCGAGCTGCCCGTGGCAAGGGACACTGTGACGAACTGCAAACATTAAACCGATCCACGGGCATTGCTCTTTTAAGGAATTGAAAATGGGAAAAGAAAAATTTGCACGCACCAAGCCGCACGTCAACGTCGGCACCATTGGCCACGTGGACCACGGCAAGACCACCCTGACGGCGGCCATCACCTCGGTGCTGGCGGCCAAGTTTGGGGGTACCGCCAAAGCCTACGACCAGATTGACGCAGCGCCGGAAGAAAAAGCGCGCGGCATCACCATCAACACCGCGCACGTCGAGTACGAAACCGCCAACCGGCACTATGCCCACGTTGACTGCCCCGGCCACGCTGACTATGTGAAAAACATGATCACCGGTGCGGCCCAGATGGACGGCGCGATCCTGGTGTGCTCGGCCGCTGACGGCCCGATGCCACAGACCCGCGAGCACATCCTGCTGGCGCGCCAGGTCGGCGTCCCGTACATCATCGTCTACCTCAACAAGTGCGACATGGTCGACGACGCCGAGTTGCTCGAACTCGTCGAGATGGAGCTGCGCGAGCTGCTCGACAAGTAC
>JANYHL010000127.1 GCA_025359085.1 Gammaproteobacteria bacterium | reverse complement strand
TCTTGATTTCCTTGCGGTACCAGCCGCCCATCTGCGTGCCGGTGTTGCCCGCACTGCGGCTCTTGATGTTGTACTTGGCGTAGAACTCGTCCATCAGTTTGCGGCCGTTGCCATGCTCCATCCAGGCATCCATCTGGCGCGCGGTCAGGCCAAAAGGCACGGCACAGCCAAAGGCAAAAATAGAATCTTTTCCCGTGAAGTAATAGGACGCCGTCTGGGCCATCTCAACCGTGCCATTCTGGATGGCATCCACCACGCCAAACGCCGGCATCAGTTCGCCAGCGGCATGCACCGACACTTCAAACTTGCCGCCCGATAAAGCCTTGACGGTCTTGGCAAACATTTCTGCACTGCCAAAAATCGTGTCGAGCGACTTCGGAAAGCTCGAAGCCATACGCCAGCGAACATTGGCCCCTTGGGCGTGCACTGCGGGTGCAGCACCCACGGCCAGCACGCCGGCGATGCCTGCGTGCTTGATTGCGGAACGACGATCCATTTGGTTCACTCCTAAAGTTGTGGATTGAATTTATCGCGATGCGGGGATGCATAACAATGACCCATTACAGTCATCCGCCATTGTAGAAACATGCCGGGCCCGCCATGGAGCGGGTTTCCCCTTGCGTCGAGGACCGCCCGCTCTGCTCACTGACGTTCAGCGAGGCAGTGCCGCCCCCGCAGTTCAGGCGACGGCTTTGAGCGCCGGTCGTCCGGGCACCAATAACGCCGCAAAGCGCTTGACAATCGAGGTTTGAATTCCAGCGGCGTCCAAGCCCTGCAGCGCCAGCAATTTGGCCGGGTCACCGTGTTCAATGAATTCATCACGCAGGCCCAATTGCAGCACCGGCTTGACCACGCCCGCCGCTTGCAAAGCCTCAAGCACCGCGCTACCAGCGCCACCCATGATGGCGCCCTCTTCCAGAGTCACCAGCGCGTCATGACCAGTGGCCACCTGTAGCAGCAGCGCCACATCCAGCGGCTTGGCCCAGCGCATGTTGACCACGGTAGCGTTGAGTTTTTCAGCCACCTGCAATGCCGGGTACAGGAGCGTGCCAAAGGCCAGAATGGCGACCCCGCTGCCCGTGCGCCGGATTTCACCTTGGCCAAATGGCAACGCTTCCAACCCTGCCTGGACGACTGTGCCGGCACCGGCACCGCGCGGATAACGCACGGCCACCGGGTGATTCTGCGCAAAAGCGGTGCTGAGCAACTGCCGGCACTCGTTCTCATCGGCCGGACAGGCCACGCTGACGTTGGGAATACAACGCAAAAACGGGATGTCGTAAGCCCCGGCATGCGTCGCACCGTCAGCACCCACCAAACCAGCGCGATCCAGTGCAAACACCACCGGCAGGTTTTGAATCGCCACGTCGTGGATCAACTGGTCGTAGCCACGCTGCAAAAAGGTGGAATAAATCGCCACCACCGGCTTCAAGCCCTCACAAGCCAGTCCGGCGGCAAAAGTCACCGCATGCTGCTCGGCAATGCCGACGTCAAAGAAACGCTGCGGAAAGCGTTGCTCAAACTCCACCATGCCAGACCCCTCGCGCATGGCGGGCGTGATGCCCACCAGCCGCGGGTCAACGGCCGCCATGTCGCACAGCCACTGACCGAACACTTGGGTAAAGGTTTGCTTCGGTCGGGTGGCGGGCGCCTGCAGGCCCACCGCCGGGTCAAACTTGCCGGGGCCGTGGTAGGCCACCGGGTCGGCTTCGGCCAGTTTATAGCCCTGGCCTTTTTTGGTCACCACATGCAAAAACTGCGGACCTTTGAGGTGCTTGATGTTCTCCAGCGTGGGAATCAGCGCATCCAGGTCATGGCCATCAATCGGGCCGATGTAATTAAAGCCAAATTTCTCGAACAGGGTCGCTGGCACCACCATGCCCTTGGCACTTTCTTCGAGGCGCTTGGCGAGCTCAAACAGCGGCGGCGCGCCTTTGAGCACGGACTTGCCCACGTTTTTGGCAGCGGCATAAAACTGGCCGCTCATGAGCTTGGCCAGGTGCCGATTGAGCGCGCCCACCGGCGGGCTGATGCTCATGTCGTTGTCGTTCAGGATCACCAGCAAGTTGCAGTCAGCGACTCCGGCGTTGTTGAGCGCTTCAAACGCCATACCGGCGGTCAGTGCACCGTCGCCAATAACGGCAACCGCATAACGCTCTTCGCCCTTGATTTTGGCAGCCAGCGCCATGCCCAAAGCGGCTGAAATCGAGGTACTGGAATGCGCGGTGCCAAAGGTGTCGTGTTCACTTTCGCCGCGCTGCGGAAAACCGCTCAAACCGCCCAGTTGGCGCAAGGAGGCCATGCGCTCGCGCCGCCCGGTCAGAATTTTGTGCGGGTAGGTCTGGTGCCCCACATCCCACACCACGCGGTCGTGCGGCGTGTTGAACACATAGTGCAAGGCCACCGTGAGTTCGACCGTGCCCAGGTTGGAGCTGAGATGGCCCCCGGTTTTGGCAACACTGTCGAGCAAATAAGCCCGCAACTCGTCGGCCAGCGCGCCGAGCTGCGCGCGTGGCACGAGCCGCAGGTCAGCGGGATCATTGATGGTGTGCAGCAAGGGATACAAATTATGTGGCATATGCTCTATTATTAATAGCTACTAACGCTTAGTAAATAAGGGCTAGAGGCTGATTTAACTCATATATTATTCAATTAACACGCACGATTGACCAGCCGCCTGGCCAAACCCTGCAAGGCCTGCGTCTCCTGCAAGCCGCTGCGGGCCAGCGCCGCCAGCGCTTCGGTCAGCAATTCCTGGGCATAGACGCCAGCGCGCTCCAGGCCCAGCAGTGACACAAAGGTGGGTTTGTCCTGATCGGCGTCCTTGCCCGCCGTTTTGCCCAGTGTGGCCGAATCAGCGGTGACATCCAGCATATCGTCCACCACCTGGAACGCCAGCCCGATTGCAGCGCCATACGCCATCAACGCGGCCTGCGCCTGAGCGGATGCCTCGCCGCAAGCGGCCCCCATCATCACGCTGGCCTGCAGCAAGGCACCCGTTTTCAGGCGGTGCATCTGGCACAACTGGCGCTCGGTCAGTGCCACGCCGACACTGGCCAGGTCGATCGCCTGACCACCGGCCATGCCGGCACTGCCCGCCGCGCGCGCCAGCAAACGGCACAAGGCGGCTTGTCGGCGGGCCGGGATGGCGTCATCGTCAGGCGTCAACAGCTCAAACGCCATCGCCTGCAGGGCGTCGCCGGCGAGCATGGCGCTGGCCTCGCCAAATTTGACGTGCACCGTGGCTTTGCCCCGGCGCAACACGTCGTTGTCCATGCACGGCAGGTCGTCGTGCACCAGCGAATAAGCATGAATCAGCTCCACCGCGCAGGCGGCGCGCAACGCCATTTCGGGCGTATCCGCAGCCGCTGGCCGCTCACCGCTGGCCGCCTCCGAGGCCGCCAGCAGCAGCAAAGGGCGCAAGCGCTTGCCCCCATCGAGCACCGCGTAACGCATGGCAGCAATGAGCTCCACCGGGGCGCCCCCCTGGGCATCCGTCGCGGCATCGGGCCTGACCCAGCGCTCCAGCGCGCGCTCGACCTGCGCCAGATGCGCCGCGCTCCAGAGATTCAGGTCGAATCCGGCGCTGCCAGTCACTCGGGGGTCCATGTTTTAAGCGTCCCCTGATCGAGCACCTTGATCTGGCTTTCAACGGTTTCCAGCCGATCACGACAAAATTTGAGCAATTCGGCCCCGCGCTGGTACTGACTCAACAGTTGATCCAGCGGTAAATCGCCCGACTCCAGCCGGGCTACCAACAGCTCCAGCTCTTCCTGGGCGGCCTCAAAACTGGCCGGGGCACTTGAAACGGGTTTGTGAGTCGACGCCATGCGGTGTGGGAAATTGCGTTGGTAAAAACGGACGATTTTAGGCGTTTGGTCGCGGCCAGTGCGGCCAACGCCGACAAAACCACTAAGACACCGCTCTAATCCCGCACCCGACGATCGGGCCCAGACCCGTCAAAAATGCCTTGACAGGTACAATTTACGTTCTCAACCGGTCCGCGCCGGTTTCTTTTTACCGCGCTTGGGCGCATCTCCCTGTGGGGAGTCTAGGTCAGGTCACCCATGTCTGATTTAAGTCTTCAACTGCAGCAGGCCACCGGCCAACTACCAGTTTCAAGCTACTTTGACGAAGCGCTGTACCAGCGCGAGCTGCAAACCCTGTTCCAGCGTGGCCCGCGCTATGTCGGACACGTCTTGAGCGTGCCCGAGCCGGGTGACTACGCGACGCTGGCGCAGGAGGGGCAAGGGCGCGCCCTGGTCCACACGCCACAAGGGATCGAGCTGATTTCCAACGTCTGCCGCCACCGTCAGGCGGTCATGCTGCAGGGGCGCGGCTCGGTCGACGTGACGCAGGCGGGCACGGCGGCGGGCAATATTGTGTGCCCCTTGCACCGCTGGACCTACAGCGCCAGCGGCCCCCAGGCGGCCGGCACCTTGCTGGGCGCGCCCCACTTCGCCCACGACCCCTGCCTGAACCTGAACAACTACCCGCTCAAGGAGTGGAACGGCCTGCTGTTTGAAGACAATGGCCGCGACATTGCGGCCGACCTGGCCGGCATGGGGCCGCGCGCCGACCTGGACTTTGCCGGCTTCGTGCTGGACAAGGTGGAGTTGCACGAGTGCAACTACAACTGGAAGACCTTCATCGAGGTCTATCTGGAGGACTACCACGTCGGCCCGTTCCACCCCGGCCTGGGCGGTTTTGTCACCTGCGACGACTTGCGTTGGGAGTTCAAGGAAAACTACTCGGTGCAAACCGTCGGTCTGGGCAGCGGCGTGACCCAGCCACGCAGCCAGGCCGGCACGCCGGTGTACCAGCGCTGGCAGGATGCGCTCAACGCCTACCGCAACGGCGCACTGCCCAAGCAGGGCGCGATCTGGCTCACCTATTACCCGCACATCATGGTCGAGTGGTATCCGCATGTGCTGACGGTCTCCACCCTGCACCCGATGGGTGTCGGCAAAACCCTGAACAAGGTCGAGTTCTATTACCCGGAAGAAATTCAGGCCTTTGAGCGCGAGTTTGTAGAAGCGCAGCAGGCCGCCTACATGGAAACCTGCCTGGAAGACGACGAGATTGGGGAGCGCATGGACGCCGGTCGCCGCGCGCTGTTGCAGCGCGGCGACAACGAGGTCGGCCCCTACCAGAGTCCGATGGAAGACGGCATGCAGCAGTTTCATGACTGGTACCGGCGCCGCATGAGCGATCAGCCCGGTTAGAAATTGCTATTATTTTTATAGCTACTTACATCCATTACACGCGGGCTAGCGCCCTATTTTTAAAAACATCAAGCTATGCAAGCGCTCTGGATGGTTTGGGGATCGTTCTTTTTTGCCACGATGGCCGTGGGCATCAAGATCGCATCGGTTGATTTCAACCTGTTTGAACTGATGTTTTACCGGGGTCTGGTGAGCGTGATTTTCATGGCACTGGTGATGCGCGCGCGCGGCACGCCACTGCGCACGCCCGTGCCGATGATGCACGCCTGGCGCACCCTGATCGGCGTGTTGTCACTGGGCGCCTGGTTTTATGCCATCGCGCATTTGCCCTTGGCCACCGCCATGACGCTGAATTACATGAGCGGGGTCTGGGTAGCCGCCTTCATTGTGGGCGGCGCACTGCTTTACGGCCAGGTGCAGCGCCAGGGCTCGCTGCTGGCCACGGTGCTGATGGGCTTTGCCGGTGTGGTGATGATGCTGCGGCCCACGCTCGATCAAAACCAGTTGTTTGCAGGCTTGATTGGCCTGCTCTCGGGGCTGGGCTCCGCGCTGGCTTACCTGCAAGTGACGGCACTGGGCAAGGTGGGGGAAGCCGAAGGGCGCACGGTGTTTTATTTTTCGCTCGGCTGCGCCATAGTGGGTCTGGTCGGCATCGCCTTCGCTGGCCTGACCCCGTGGACGGCAGTGCGCTGGCAAACCTCCATCTGGCTGATACCGATTGGCGTGCTGGGCGCCCTGGGTCAGTGGTGCATCACGCGCGCCTACAGCCGCGGTTCAACCCTGCTGGTGGCCAATCTGCAATATGCCGGCATTGTGTTTAGCGCCTTCTACGGCCTGGTGCTGTTTGGCGACCAGATACCGCTGCTCGGCTGGGCCGGCATGGGCGTGATTGTGGCCAGCGGTCTGCTCGCCACCGTGTTGCGCACCCGCGCCCTGCCCAACATCCCGGCCGAAGTGCCTTGAAGTCCAACAACCGACCCCCGCCCAGGAACCAACCATGTACCGCACACTGATCTCCGTCTCCCAACTGCAAAGCCTGCTGGCCAGCGGCCAACCGACGATGGTGTTTGACTGCAGTTTCGAGCTGATGCAGCCGGACGCGGGCGATGCCCAGTACCGCCAAGCGCACATCCCGGCCGCCGTGCGCGCCGACCTGGACCGGCACCTGAGTGCCAAGGGCGCCGCGGACGCCGCCTCGGGCGGGCGCCACCCCCTGCCCTCACGCAAAAGCTTGGCCGCCTGGCTGGGCAGCATCGGCTTCAACAACAGCATGCAGGCCGTGGTCTACGACCGCCAGGGCGTCAATTACTGCGGGCGCTTGTGGTGGCTGCTGAAATGGCTGGGACATGAAAACGTGGCGGTGCTCGATGGCGGCTGGCAGGCCTGGCTGGCCAGTGGCGGCGCCACCCAAAGTGGCCCGGCTACAGCGCCAGAGCATGCATCTAATTACGCTCTAGCCAGCGCCCATACTGAGCTTGTCACTACTGAAAATGTAGCAAAGCAATTGGGGCGACCGACCCAGACCCTCCTGGATGCCCGCAGCGCAGCGCGCTTTCGCGGCGAAGTCGAACCGCTCGACCCGGTGGCCGGCCACATCCCGGGGGCGCTGAACCGGGCCTTCAGCCTCAACCTGGCTGCCGACGGCCAGTTCAAGCCAGCGGCCCAATTGCGTGCCGAGTTTGACGCCCTGCTCGCCGGTCGCGACCCGGCGACGGTGGTGCACCACTGCGGCAGCGGCGTCAGCGCCGTGCCCAATATCATTGCCATGGAAGTGGCGGGGCTGGGCCGCACCGCGCTGTATGCCGGCAGCTGGAGCGAATGGTGCAGTGACCCGGCGCGACCTTGCGCCCAGGGCTAAGCCCCCGACCTGGCGCGGGATTGATCGGGCCAGGCCCCGAGAACCGTTCCCGATTCATTCGAAGGTGCCAGTTTGCTGCTTAAATAAAGCACCTGAACTTGTTTTTGTTTGATAAATAACATGGCACGGTGACGCTCTGACCGGACAATTTGGCGGTCCCTGTGACCCTCGATGGAATCCTTGCGCACCCCTTACAAATCCCTGCGGCTGGTTTTGCTGGCCGTGGTGTTGGTGTTCGTGTCTGAAACGGCAGCGTGGTGGTGGACCAGCCAGGCACCCGGCGCCACGTCGCTGAACGGCCCGACCTGGCTCGGACTGAGCGCCGCGCTATGGGCCCTGGCGGTGGCCGCCTGGCTCTGGCGTCAACTCTCAGTGGCGAAGAGGGCAACACGACAGGCCCGCCAATTGCTGGCCTCCAGCCTGGACACGCTGGACGAGGGTCTGGAGATTTGGGACGAACACGACCGATTGGTGCTTTACAACAAAAAAATCAACTTGATCTACCGCAATTTCCATGCGCCAGCCGACATCGGCCAAAGCTTCGAAACCTTGGTCCGCACCAAGCTGAAACGACAGCGGATCCCGGCGGCCGTCGGGCACGAGCAAGAGTGGCTGGCGCAGCGTCTGGCAACACGGGGGACGCACAAGGCGCATGCCTTGAAAGAGCTTCCCGACAACCAATGGGTCAATTTTTACGAAACCCGAACACCCGAAGGCTATCTGGTGGCGGCGTGGGTCGATGTCACGGAACTGGTGCACAAAGGCCAGGTGCTGGAAGCCAGCAACCAGCGCTTGGCCCAGCAGACCAATATGGATGAGTTGACCAACCTGTCCAACCGCAGGCTCTTTTACCAGGCCCTGACCACCGAATGGCAGCGCGCTGCTCGCAACGCGAGCCCCTTGAGCCTTTTGATGGTGGACATTGACCACTTCAAGAATTACAACGACCACTACGGCCATCTGGCCGGCGACGAGTGCCTGCGTCGGGTGGCCAACGTGCTAAGCCGTTGCGTGCGCCGCGCAGGCGAATTGGCGGCGCGCTATGGCGGCGAGGAATTTGTGCTGTTGCTGCCCGGCGCCGATAGAGCCCACGCTTGCGAGGTCGCCCAAATTTGTTTGGACCTGATGAACAAGGAGGCCGTGGCGCATGCCGCCTCTCCCACGGCGGCGCAGCTGACGTTGAGCATTGGCGTGGCGTACGCCCTGCCCGACGCCATGCTGGACGACCCCGCTTCCCTGGTCAATGCCGCCGACGCCGCCATGTACCGGGCCAAGTCCAGCGGACGCGCGCACTTTGAGGTGGCCGACCAGGCCGATTGGGAGATCGACAAGGACACGCCGCGAACCCAACCTTCGCCCTTGCACTAAAAGAGTCATAAGCTTATGGCCCAAAGTCATCAACGCTCACGGACAATCAGCCAATGGGCATTGGCAACTACATCAAGGTTATCGGTCGCGGCAGGGACGGCGCGCGGGCACTCACGCGTGAGCAGGCCGCCGATTTGTTTGGCCAGGTACTCGACGGCACGGTCACCGACCTGGAAATTGGCGCCTTTTGTCTGGCCATGCGCATCAAGGGTGAAACGCCGCAAGAGATGGCGGGTTTTCTGGACGCCACCGGCGCCCGACTGCAGCCCATTCCCAGCCAGGGCCGCAGGGTGGTGGTGCTGCCAAGCTACAACGGTGCACGCAAGCTGCCGGTGCTGACGCCCCTGCTGGCATTGCTGCTGGCACGCCAGGGGCTGCCCGTGGTGCTGCACGGTGCCAGCACCGAGACGGCCCGGGTTTCAGCACAAAATGTGCTGCTAGCCCTTGCCCTGCCTGCACAAGCAGCTATTAAATTGATATTACCTGGGGAGCTGCAGTGGGTGCCGACCGCGCTGCTGTGCCCGGGCCTGCAGCGCCTGCTGGACGTGCGCCGCGTCGTCGGTTTGCGCAACCCGGCGCACAGCCTGGTCAAACTGCTGAACCCGTGCGACGGCCCGGCCCTGATCGTCAGCAGTTACACCCATGCCGAATACGCAAGCGCCATGACGGCCACGTTTCAACTGATGCAAGCCCAGGCCCTGTTGCTGCGCGGCACCGAGGGCGAACCGGTCGCCGACCCCCGGCGCACACCGGCCATGGATGCCATCGCCCACGGCCAGGTCACGCGGGTGCAAGAAGCGCAAGGGGGCACGCTGGCCAGCGTACCCGGCCTGCCCACGCCTGATGTGCAGGCCACGGCGCACTGGATCCAAGCGGTGCTCGACGGCGACCAACCGGTGCCAGCGCCGATCGCCCTGCAAGTGGCACACATCGTGCGTCTGGTGGACTCAACGAGGATGACGGCATGACACAACACAGCACCAAACCACCTGCCGACCCGGGCCAGCACACTTTGCCGGCCCACACCCAGCCCCGGTTGCCGACCAATGGCAACAGCCCTTTGTCGAGTGCGGGCCGCTGCACGCTGGTCGGCGCGGGCCCGGGCGACCCCGAGTTGCTGACGCTCAAGGCCTTGAAAGCAATTCAGGCCGCCACCTTGCTGCTGGTTGACGACCTGGTGAGCGACGCCATCGTGGCGCTGGCCGCACCCGGTGCCCGCGTCGTGCACGTCGGCAAGCGCGGCGGCTGCCAGTCCACGCCGCAGGCCTTCATTGAAAAACTCACGCTCATGGCGGTGCACGAGGGCGAAACCGTGGTGCGCCTCAAGGGCGGCGACCCGTTTGTCTTTGGCCGGGGCGGCGAAGAGGTGGAACACCTGCGGGCCGCAGGCATTGAGGTCATGGTGCTCAACGGCATCACGGCGGGCCTGGCCGGCGCGACCTCGCTGGGCGTGCCGCTGACCCACCGCGACCATGCGCACGGCGTGGTGTTTATCACCGGCCATGCCAAGCCGGGTGACAGCGGCACCGACTGGCGCGCGCTCGCCGCCACGGCCCACAGCGCCCGCCTGACCCTGGTGATTTACATGGGCGTCAAAGGCGCCCGCCACATTCAGGACGAATTGCTCAGCGGCCTGCCCGCCCACACGCCGGTGGCGGTGATCCAGAACGTCAGCTTGCCCACGCAGCGCCAGGCGCTCTGCACCCTGGACGAACTGCACGGCACCCTGGAGCGGGAAAAGCTGAGCAGTCCGAGCGTGATTGTGGTGGGCGACGTGCTGCAAGGGCTGTTGGCGCTGCAGCAGCCGCTGGCACTGCCCCAGCAGTCACTGCGGGCTTGACCCGCCCCCCCACGGCGGGCGCCTACACTGCGGCCCATGCAAAATTTTGACGTCGTGGTGGTGGGTGCGGGCGCCGCCGGTTTGTTCTGTGCTGGCGTGGCCGGCCAGTTGGGCCTCAAGGTGCTGCTGATCGACCACAGTGACAAAGTGGCCGAAAAAATCCGCATCTCCGGCGGTGGCCGCTGCAACTTCACCAACCGCGACACCAGCGCCGCCAATTTTCTGGGCAACAACCCGAAATTTTGCCGCTCGGCCCTGTCGCGATTCACGCCCCGCCAGTTCACCGAACTGCTGCAACGCCACGGCATCGCGTTCCATGAAAAGCACAAGGGACAGCTGTTTTGCGACCGCTCGTCGGAGGACATCATCCAGATGCTGCTCGCCGAATGCGACGCAGGGGGCGTCACGCGCTGGCAGCCCTGCCGTCTAAAAAATATAGTGTTTTCAGCCTCTAGCCCTTATTTATCAAGCGCCAGAAGCTATGAAATAGAGAGTGACCGGGGCAGCATCCACTGTGCCGCTGTCGTCATCGCCACCGGCGGCCTGTCGATTCCCAAAATGGGCGCCACCGATTTGGGCTACCGCATCGCCCGCCAGTTTGGCTTGGCGCTGGTAGAGCCGCGCCCCGCCTTGGTGCCCTTGACTTTTGACGGCGCGGCCTGGGCCCCCTACGCCGGCCTGGCGGGACTGTCGCTGCCGGTGCAAATAGAAACTGGCAGTAAAAAAGAAAAAATCAGCTTCCAGGAAGACCTGCTGTTCACGCACCGCGGCCTGAGTGGTCCCGCCGTGCTGCAGATTTCAAGCTATTGGCAGCCCGGCACGCCGATTTGGATCAACCTGGCGCCCGGCGCCGAGGTGCTGCAGGCGCTCATGCGCGCCAAAATGAGCTCGCGCAAACTGATCGCCAATGAACTGGCCCATCTGGTGCCGTCGCGTCTGGCCGACGCCTGGGTGCAAGCGGGCGTCCAAAGTGGCCATCAGTGGCAAGGTCCGATCCATGAGGCCAGCGACAAGGCCCTGGCAGCGCTGGCCGAGTCCCTCACGCGCTGGGAACTCAGCCCGACCGGCACCGAGGCTTATAAAAAAGCCGAGGTCACCGCGGGCGGCGTGGACACCCGGGGCTTGTCCTCGCAAACGATGGAGTCGAAGCAAGCCGGGCTGTATTTCATTGGCGAAGTGGTCGACGTGACCGGCTGGCTGGGCGGCTACAACTTTCAGTGGGCCTGGGCCAGCGCCTTTGCTTGCGCGCAGGCGCTGGCAGAGAAACTGCAAAAAGAGGGGGTGAGCGCCTGAAGCCGGCGCTTAAAGACGGCGGCACGGGCCTTGAATTCGCGAGCAACCCCGCTATAATCCATGGCTTTGCTGGCAAACCTCCGCTGCCTGATCAACTTTAAAGCGGGGAACAAACGCACGACAACCGTCAACTGGCCCGATCTCCTTTGACGCACGTCTGCATATTTTGGACAACTTCATTTAATGACAACCATCCGTGTAAAAGAGAACGAACCCTTTGACGTAGCGCTGCGTCGCTTCAAGCGCACCATTGAAAAACTCGGCCTTTTGACTGACTTGCGCGCCCGCGAGTTCTACGAAAAACCCACCGCCGAGCGCAAGCGCAAGAAGGCTGCGGCCGTCAAACGCAACTACAAGCGCATTCGCGCCATGCAGTTGCCCAAGAAGATGTATTAAGACCGCAAGGTCTCAAAAAAAGCTCGCCGGGGACGCTCAGGCGGGCTTTTTTTATGTTTTTTTTGGCATTGATTAAAGTCCTGTTTCGTTTCCAATTCGGTGCGAGACTAGGCGGACCATCGCAGACAGTGCTTTAGCACGGCAAGATGGGGCAACAACGTATCGAATCGAATTGGAGACGAAACCATGACACTCAAAGACCAGGTCACCGAAGACATGAAAAACGCCATGCGCGCGCGCGACAGCGAACGCCTGGGCACCATCCGTCTGCTGCTGGCAGCGGCCAAGCAAAAAGAAGTGGATGAGCGGGTGGTACTGGACGACGCTGCCATGGTGGCCATTATTGACAAGCTGATCAAGCAGCGCAAAGACTCGGTTACCGCCTTCACCCAGGCCAAGCGCATGGACCTGGTCGACAAGGAAGCGGCCGAGATCAAGGTGCTGGAGGCTTACCTGCCGCAGCGCCTGAGCGCCGAGGAAGTGACTGCGGCGGTGCGGGCGATCGTGGCCCAGTTGGGCGCCCAGGGGCCTGGCGAAATGGGCAAGGTCATGGCCGCGGTCAAAACGCAGCTGAGCGGCAAAGCCGACATGGGGCAGGTGTCCGCTGCCGTCAAAGCCGCCTTGGCCGCTTGACTGACGCGGCTTCAACTCCCGGCCAGCTTCATCCGGTTGACCAGCACTGAGCCAATGGTTTTGGCGCCGTAGTTGTAGGTATCGGCGCCGACCGCTGTGATTCCTTTCAGCATGGCTTTCATGTTGCCGGCAATGGTGATCTCGTGCACCGGATAAGCAATGCGGCCTTTTTCCACCCAAAAGCCGCTGGCGCCGCGGGAATAATCGCCGGTCACATAGTTCACGCCGCTGCCCATCAATTCGGTCACCAACAAGCCGGTGCCGAGTTTTTCAAGCATCGCGTCCAGGTCATCACCGGGGCGCGTCAGGCGCGAGGTCAAACTCAAGTTGTGCGAGCCGCCGGCGTTGCCGGTGGTTTTCATGCCCAGCTTGCGCGCCGAGTAGCTGCCCAGAAAATAGCCCTGCACCCGCCCGGCTTGCACCACCTGGCGCGCCTTGACCCGGACTCCCTCGTCATCAAACGGTGAGCTGCCCTTGCCGCGTTTGATGAACGGGTCTTCCAGAATATCAATGTGTTTGGGCAGCACCTGTTTGCCCAGTGAATCCAGCAAAAACGAACTCTTGCGGTACAAGGCGCCGCCACTGATGGCCTGGACAAAGCTGCCCAGCAGACCCGCGGCCAGCGGCGACTCAAACAAGACCGGGCACTCGGTGGTGGCAATCTTGCGCGAATTCAAACGACTTAAGGCGCGCGCGGCGGCGTAGCGGCCCACCGCTGCGGGCGAGGCCAGCTCGGCGGCGTCGCGCTGCGAGCTGTACCAGGCATCGCGCTGCATGCCGCTGCCCTTGCCCGCAATCGGCGACACCGACAGCGAATGGCGCGAACTGGCATAGCCGCCCCGAAAACCATGTGTGTGCGCGCTGAAAAAATGCGATTGCTGCGCCGACACCTCGGCGCCCTCACTATTGGTGATGCGCTTGTCGGTTTGCAAGGCCGCCGCCTCGCACGCCATGGCCAGCGTTGCCGCCTGCTCGCTGTTGATCGCCCACGGGAAAAATAAATCCAGGTCGGTGCGCTGCTCGCAGGGCTGGGCAATGTCTTGCACATCGGGCAAGGCGGCAAACGGGTCTTCGGCGGTAAAACGCGCAATGTCATAGGCGGCCTGCACGGTCCGCTCGATCGCGGCTTGAGAAAAGTCGGAGGTGCTGGCGTTACCCCGGCGCTGGCCCACATAGACCGTGACGCCGAGCGATTTGTCGCGGTTGCGCTCCACATTTTCCAGCTCGCCCTTGCGCACCGAAACGCTCAGGCCGCAGCCTTCGGACGCTTGCGCGCCGGCGTCACTGGCGCCGATCTTTTTGGCGTGCGCCAGGGCGCTGTCGACCAAGCCTTCAAAAAAAGCACGGCTGTAACTAAACCCCCTGTCAGCGCTCGGCTGAGCGGGAGTGGCGGTGTTGGTGGTGTTGGTGGTGTTGGGTTTCTTCATACGGACGGCTATGATACTTGGCTATGTCACGTAAACTAAAAAAAGGCTATTTCGTTCGCGGTGAGTTTGTTGCCGAAGGCAGCGAACGCGACCTGGAGCTCAAGCGCGAGCTCAAGGGCACCGACGACCAAAGCCGGACCGATCTCAAGCGAGAAAGCACCGAGTTGCAAAAAGTCGGTGAAGACCTGCTGACGCTGCGCCCCGACCTGATGGCCCGGCTGGACTTGAGCGAAAAGCTCAAAGACGCCGTGCTCGAGGCCAAACGCATCACCAACTTTGAGGGCAAACGCCGCCAGATGCAGTACATCGGCAAGATGATGCGCCGGCTCGATCCGGCCACGCTGGAGACGGTGCGCACCACATTGCATGAACAAAACAACGGCTCCGCCCAAGACAATCTGGTGCTGCACCTGGCCGAGACCTGGCGTGACCGCCTGGTCGCCGACGAGGACGCTTTTGGCGAATGGATCAAGCAGTTCCCCGACACCGACAGCCAGCAACTGCGCGCCCTGACCCGCCAGGCGCGCAAGGACGCCAAGCCCGAGAAGCCCGGTGAGGCCGTGCGCCATGGCCGCGCCTACCGCGATATTTTTCAGATCGTGCGTGAGCAGCTGGGCCGGCCCCAGGAATCGGCATGAACGCCGCCCCTGTTTCACTCTTTGACCCGGTCAAGATCGGCATCGTTTCCATCAGCGACCGCGCCGCCAGTGGCGTTTATGTCGACAAAGGCCTGCCGGCCTTGCAGGACTGGCTGACGCGCGCCCTCAAGAACCCGCTGCAGTTTGAGGCGCGCCTGATCCCGGATGAGCAGGCCGACATCAGCAGCACGCTGATTGAACTGGTGGCTGCCGGTTGCGCCCTGGTTTTAACCACCGGCGGCACCGGCCCGGCCCTGCGCGACGTCACGCCCGAGGCGACACTGGCGGTGGCGCACAAGGAGATGCCGGGGTTTGGCGAACAGATGCGCCAGATCAGCCTGCAGTTTGTGCCGACGGCGATCCTGTCGCGCCAGGTGGCGGTGATCCGTGATCAGACGCTGATCATCAACCTGCCGGGCCAGCCCAAGGCAATTGCCGAAACCCTCGAAGGCGTGCGCGGCAGCGACGGCGCTGTTCTGATGGCCGGCATCTTTGCTGCCGTGCCTTACTGCATCGACCTGATTGGCGGACCCTACATTGAAACGCTTGAAGCGGTCTGCAAGGCGTTCCGCCCAAAAACAGCTGTTCGCACGTTTTTTTGATAAAAAGCCTTCTGGCCACCGTCTGTGCTGCGCAGACAGCTATCTAATAAATAGCAAACCGGGCTACTTTCCGACCAACTGATTGAGTTTGTCGGCCTCGAAATGCTCGCACAAGGCGGCATCGCCGGGGACGCAATCAGGGTCACTGGCGGCGCGATGCGCCTGCAGCGTTTCAATCGCCCGCCAGAGCAGCGCGATCTGATGCTCCTGCGTCGACGCGTTGTCGATCAGGCCGCGCATGGCCTGGCTCAGCGGATCGTCGTTTTGCGTCACACCGTAGGCCGAAAACCCCATCTTGGAGGCGGTCTCTTCCCGTTTGACATCCAGCTCGGCCTGAATGATGCGCGCCGGGTTGCCGACCGCCGTGGCACCGGCCGGCACCGGCTTGGTCACCACCGCGTTCGACCCCACTTTGGCGCCATCGCCCACCGTGAAGCCGCCCAGCACCTGCGCGCCCGCCCCCACCACCACATTGCGCCCCAGTGTCGGATGGCGCTTGACGCCCTTGTAGAGCGACGTGCCGCCCAGCGTGACGCCCTGGTAAATGGTGCAGCCGTCGCCAATCTCGGCGGTCTCGCCCACCACCACGCCCATGGCATGGTCGAAAAACACCCGCTCTCCAATCTTGGCGCCGGGGTGGATTTCAATGCCGGTTAAAAAGCGGGCGATGTGGGAGGTAAAGCGACCCAGCCACTTGAGTCCGTGTTGCCAGCACCAGTGCGCCAGGCGATGCAGGATGACGGCGTGCAAGCCGGGGTAGCAGGTCAACACTTCCCAGCGCGTGCGCGCGGCCGGGTCGCGCTCAAGAATGCATTGAATGTCGGAACGGATTCGAGAAAACATGCGCCAAGTCTAGCCTTTGCCAGAAGCGCCCGCAGGCGTCAGGCTGTCGGGCCGCGCCGCGTTCTGCAACATCATTTTCGCGATGCCGCGCAGAATGTGGATCTCTTCCTGCGTCACACCGGCCCGGTTGAACAACTGATTGAGCCGGGGCATCAATTTTTTGGGCGCGAGTGGGTCCAGAAAGCCAATCGCGTGCAGTGACTGTTCCAGGTGCCCCAACATGCCAGCCACTTGGGCTGCGTCGGCCAATACCGGCTCTAGGGTCGCCGCTTCGACTGCAAATGCACCCAACGCCAGCCGCCATTCGTAGGCAATCACCTGCACCGCCGCACCCAGATTGAGTGAACCAAATTGGGGGTCGCTCGGAATGCTCAGCGCCACGTGACAGCGGTAAACATCTTCATTGCGCATGCCAAAGCGCTCGCAGCCAAACAGGAACCCCATGCCGCGCTGTGGCGGCGCGACGGCGGATGCTTGACCAGTTTCAGGAGTCGCCGGCACAATTTCACTTCTATGAGTCAATTCAGCCTCTAGCCCTCGTGGGCTATGCGTGAGCAGCTCTTTTTTAATGAGCGATTCAAAATGCTCTCGCGGCGTCACCGTGGGCGGGCCAAAGTCACGCGGGGTCATGGCGGTGGCACACAAATGTGTCATGCCCTCCAGCGCCTCATCGAGCGTGGCCACGATGCGGGCGTTTTTCAGTACATCCAATGCGCCACTGGCGCGCTGAATGGTTTCTTCGCGGTTGAGCACATTGGCCCAGCGCGGGGCCACCAGCACCAGGTCGGCAAAACCCATGGTTTTCATGGCGCGGGCAGCGGCCCCGACATTGCCGGCGTGGCTGGTGTTGATCAAGATGAAACGTGTTTGCATGGACTCGAAAAATAACAATGAACCGGGACGGCTAAAATCGCACTATTGTCGCCGCCCGCATCGCCGGGAAGCGCTCCCGTTCTTAAGTCTTGAGGACAGCGCTTGATCCCTGCCCCACAAACACCAAACAATTCATATGGCCTCCCCCAATCTGCATCCCATGATCAATGTGGCCGTCAAGGCCGCCCGCGCCGCCGGCTCCATCATCAACCGCGCGGCGCTTGACGTCGAAGCGGTTCGCATTTCGCAAAAGCAGGTGAACGACTTTGTCACCGACGTGGACCAGGCAGCAGAGGCGGCCATTATTGAAACGCTGCTCACGGCCTACCCCGGCCACGGCATCTGGGCCGAAGAATCTGGCCGCGAGCATGGCGCCAAAGACTCCGAATTCGTCTGGATCATTGATCCGCTGGATGGCACCACCAACTTCATCCACGGCTTTCCGGTCTATTGCGTCAGCATCGCGCTGGCGGTCAAGGGCAAGGTCGAGCAGGCCGTTATCTATGACCCCAGCCGCAATGACCTGTTCACAGCCACCAAGGGGCGCGGCGCCTACCTGAACGATCGGCGCCTGCGCGTGTCCAAGCGCATCCGCCTGCAAGAATGCCTGATCTCCACCGGTTTCCCGTTCCGACCTGGCGATGACTTCCCGAGCTACCTGCGCATGATGGCCGATCTGATGCCCAAGACGGCCGGCCTGCGCCGCCCCGGCGCGGCGGCGCTGGACCTGGCCTATGTGGCGGCCGGTTACACCGATGGCTTTTTCGAGTCCGGCCTGCAGCCCTGGGACGTGGCCGCGGGTTCCTTGATGGTGACCGAGGCCGGCGGCCTGGTCGGCAATTTCACCGGCGAGCCCGAGTTTTTGGAGCACCAAGAATGCCTGGCCGGTAACCCCAAGGTCTACGGTCAACTGGTGAGCATTCTGGGCAAATACAGCAAATTTGCCAGCGCGGGCGAAAAAGCGGCGCTGCGCCAGAGCAGCCTGCCCGCGGCGGCAGCGGGTAGCGACGCTGACAACACCCCAGTGGCACCGACCTAAGGCCGACTAAGCACGGCGCTCGCCGATGCTGCCCGGCACCACGCCAAAGTCGATGGCCCGGGCAAATTTTTCCTCAGCTTCGGCCCGGGTCCGACTGCCGCCCCTGACCTTTGCAGTACCGAGCCGGGCGTCAACTCGGCCGGGCGCTAGCGGGCGTGGGACCAGCGCCGAGAAGCCGGGCCAGCACCCCCGCGCCGGCCTGGCGGCCGCTGGCAAAGCAGGCGGTCAGCAGGTAGCCGCCGGTCGGCGCTTCCCAGTCCAGCATCTCGCCAGCGCAAAACACGCCGGGCAGTTGCGCCAGCATCAAATTTTGATCCATTACCTCAAAGCGCACGCCACCGGCGCTGCTGATGGCTTCATCGAGCGGGCGCGCCGCCGCCAGCGTGATCGGCAAGGCCTTGATGGCCGCAGCCAGCGCGGCGGGGTCGTTGATCTGCTCTTTGCTCAACACCTCGTGCAGCAAGGCGGCCTTGATGCCCTGCAGGTGCAAACGGCTTTTCAAATGACTGGAAAGCGAGCGCGAGCCACGCGGGTGCAGCACTTCGGCGAGCACCTGCTCGGGCGTGCGCTCGGGCAGCAAATCAAGATGGAAAGTCGCCTGGCCCTGGCCCGCGATCTGGTCGCGCAGCAGGCTGGATGCGGTGTAGATCAGGCTGCCTTCGACTCCCGTGGCAGTGGCCACAAACTCGCCTTTGCGCCGAAAGCTGACGCCCTGCGAGTTGGTGAACGCCAGCGCCACCGACTTGAACGGCTGGCCGGCAAAACGAGTGGCGAAATACTTGCTCCAGCCGCCCTGGGCATCAAAGCCGCAGTTGGCGGGCAGCAGCGGCGCCACCACCACGCCGCGGGCCTGCAGCCACGGCACCCAGGCGCCATTGGAGCCGAGCCGGGCCCAGCTGCCCCCGCCCAGGGCCAGCACCACGGCATCAGAGGATGCCTGGCTCGGTCCGCTGGGGCCGTCAAAGTTGAGCGTGGTGCAGGCGCTGTCGGTGTCCCAGCCGGTCCAGCGCTGGCGCATGTGAAACTGCACGCCCGGCCCGGCCAGTGGGTGGCGCAACCGGTGCAACCAGGCCCGCAGCAGCGGCGCCGCCTTCATGTCCAGCGGAAACACCATCCCTGAGCTACCGACAAAGGTGTCCACCCCCAAACCCTTGGCCCAGGCGCGCACCTGGGTGGCGTCAAAGCCTTGCAACAAGGCCTCGATCTGGCTGCGCCGCGCGCCATAGCGGGAGGCAAAAATAGCGGCCGGCTCGGCGTGCGTCAGGTTCAAACCGCCCTTGCCCGCGAGCAAAAACTTGCGCCCGACCGAGGGCATGGCGTCATACAGATGCACTTCAACCCCGGCCGCAGACAAAACGTCAGCGGCCATCAAACCGGCCGGGCCGCCCCCGACCACAATCACTTTTTTCATCCACTGTTCCTGTTCAATTCATTCACTTCAATCAACGCGCCCTGCGCAGTCAAAAACGCGGCCTTGACCACCGCATCCGGATAGATCGCCTGCACCGCCGCGCGGTAGTCGCGCAGCTGCGTCAGCAATTCAGGCTTTTCCTGGGGCGTCAGCGCCGACTTGTAGTCCAGCACCCACCAATGGCCCGCGTGCTGCGCATCGGTGCGCTGCACCAGGCGGTCCAGGCGCAGGCATTGGCCCTGGTACAGCATTTCGATCTCATTGCCCTGCCAGGCCAGCCGGGTATTGTCCCAGGCCCAGGTGCCCTCGCCCTGCAGGATACGCGCGGCCATGGCGGCGGCCTGCTCGCCCTGCTCGGGGGTGAGCGCAAATTCACGCGCACAGGCGGCCCGGTTCATCAGCGATGCGTCGCCCCATTCGAGCAACCGGTGCATGGCCTTGCCCAGGCGGGCGCTGAGCATGTCAGCGTCTTGCGCGCTGCGCCCGGCTCCGGAGTTTGCTTCCTTTTGAATAGCTGCTTGCGCATAGCCAACGGGGGCTAGCGGCAGTTCTTTCATGTAAAACACAGCGTTTGCTGCGGCCACCGGGGTGTCAGCGCCTGGCGGCGCCACCCGCACGGCGGCGGCGGGCGCCAGCGCCAGCGCCACCGGCTGGGCCAGGTCGCTCAGGCGCTGCCACCAGCTGCGCTCTGCGCTGCGGTAGGGCGTGATGCTGGACAGGGCCAGCGTGTGGCGCGCGCGCGTCAGCGCCACATACAGGGCATTGAGTTCTTCGCGCTGGCGCTCCAGTCGCTCGGCCGCCAGCATGGGCACGGCGCAGGCGGGCGGTTGGCTCTCGCTGGCCAGAAAAACAAATTTGCTCGGCCAGGCGGCCTCGCCCGGCCAGTCAATCAGCACGCCCATGGTGTCGGCGTTGCGCTCGGGCGTGTCGGTGTCGAGCAAGAGCACCGCCTGCGCCTCCAGCCCTTTGGCACCGTGCACAGTGAGCAGACGCACGGCCTGCGGGTTGACGGCGGCAGGCGCCAGCATGCCACCGCTTTTCAGGGCGCGCACCAAGGCATAGGGCGTGGCGAAACGGCCACCGTCGAGCTGCAGCGACATGCCGAGCAAGGCCGTCAGGTTGGTCAGCACGGCCTCGCGCTGGTTGGTCGGCGCGGCCGCCGCAAAGCGCGCCAGCACGTCGCCGTCAAAGTAAATGGCCTGCAGGGCGTCGTGCGGCGGCCATTGATCGAGCCAGCCTTTCCAGCGCATCAAACAAGCCGCCAGCCCCCGTCCGTCCTGGGTAAATAGCTCTGATTGTTGTAGCGCCTCAAACCAGGACAAATCGGTCAATGGGGGCGACTGCGCCCGCACCCGTTGCGCCAGTTGCACCAGCGCAGCGTCTGGCAGGTCAAACAAGGGCGACTTGAGCACCCGCGCCAGCGACAGGTCGTGCCGGGGCGACACCAGCACGTCCAGCAAGGCCACCAGGTCCTGCACTTCGCAGCAGTCAATCAGATTGGTTTTTTCGCCAATTTGGGCCGCAATGTGCAACTTGCGCAATTCAAGCTGCAAGGGCAGCAAACCGGCACGCTTGCGTGACAGCACCATCACATCAGAGGCTTGCAGGCCACAAGCCACCGTATCCGGCGTCTCGGGGCTGGCCAATTGCTGCGCAATCCACTGTGCGGCCTGGCGCGCCTCCAGCGTGCGCAGGGTTTCCTCCGGCAGCGCGCGCGGTGTGCTCAGGCTGTCGCGCCACTCGGCGCTGGCCGTCCCACCCGCGTCGGCCTCATCACCGCTGGATGCGGCCGCCGCCAGACGCTCTGGCCGGACAATCGGCGCCAGCTTGCCCACAAACCCGGGCTCGGACGCGCTGGTGGTATGCGCTCTGAATCCCTCGTAACCATCGGCCTGCAGCGCCTGCGTCATGACGGCGTTCACGACCGCGATGACCCCGGTGGCGTTGCGCCGGGTGTGGTCGCAACTGAGCAGATCGCCGTTCAAACCATCGCGCACAAAGGCTTGGGCCGCCTTGAACACCTGCGGTTCGGCCCGGCGAAAGCGGTAGATGCTTTGCTTGGGGTCTCCCACGATGAACACCCGCGGTGCCGTGGCGCCCGCGCCACCGCTGGAGCCGCCGCCGGCGCCCGCATAGCCGCTGAGCCACGACTTGAGCGCCTGCCACTGCAGCGGATTGGTGTCCTGAAACTCGTCGATCAGCAGGTGTTTGATGCGCGCGTCCAGCCGCTCCTGCACCCAGCCGCAGAGCACCGGGTCACTCAGCATCACCAGCGCGGCGCGCTCCACGTCGTTCATGTCGACCCAGCCGTGTTCACGCTTGAGGGCGGCAAATTCTTCCAGCAAGGCCCGGGTCAGGCGCGCCATGCGTTGCTGGTAAGTCCAGGCCGCGTGTTGCTGCTGCGCGGCAACCACGCGCAGCACCAGTTCTTGCGCCTCGCGCACGGCCTCAATCCCGGCCACCTTGTCACTGAATTTGCGCGGCGCGTTTTTTTCGGTCAGCAAGGCGGCAAACGCGGCCGACAAGTCACCGGTTGAGAGCGCCATTTCTAGCTCTGCGCCTTTCGCAGAGAAGGTCTTGGCGCTGGCGCCGCCCAAGGCCTTTGCCGCCGCCAGCAGGCTCTGCCAGCGCAGCGGGTTGGCGCGCAAGAAATCATCAGGCGTCGCCAAACCGGCAAACTCGGGAAATTGCGTGGCAAACGGCAGCACCGAGCGCAGCACCACCCCTTGCGCATCGGCCAGGGCAAACTCGGTGCGCTTGTCGAGCGCGGTTTGCAGGGCTTTGTCGGTCTGCACGCGGCCGTAGGCCAACACCACCGCCTCGTAATCGGCTTGCAGCGTTGCACCGGCTGAGGCGTCGGGCGCATCATCCCTTAACTCAGTGCCGTCGACCGGGGCTGGCGCCGGGCCCAGCAGCGCCGCATAAAAACGCCGCCAGACCAGGGCTTTGGCCGGCGCGTCGTCTTCCAGCAACTGGTAGTTGGCCGGCAATTCCATCTGCTGCAAGACCGCCAGCGGCGCACTGCGCAGCAAGGCGGCAAACCAGCTGTGAAACGTGCGCACCTGCACCTGGCGCCCACTCTGCAAAATGGTCTTATATAAATTTGATAGCTGCTCGGGCAACAGCGACGAGGGCTGGCGCTCATTTTGATCTAAAACTCCGCGAAGTTTGAGTTCCTGGCGCAGGGTGGCGTGATCGGCCCCGGCAAACTCCGCCAGCCATTGGTAGAGCCGCTCGCGCATCTCGCTGGCGGCCCGCTTGGTGAAAGTGATGGCCAAAATCTCTTGCGGCTGCAGCCGCAGCTCGCCCGTCTTTGCGTCCACGCCGTCGAGCAGCGCCCGCACGATGCGTGACACCAGCATCCAGGTCTTGCCGGCGCCAGCGCAAGCCTCCACCGCAACACTGCGGCGCGGGTCGCAAGCGATCGCATAAAAAGCCTCGGCCGTGATGAGCTGGCCGTTGTGCTCGTAGGCGGGGGCGGGTTGAGAGTCAGGCATTCTTGGGTTCCTTACTGCATGGTTCCGATGCAATTCGGTCTGCATGGCTTGTTCCTTCAACCCGGCTATTTGCGGCGTTCTTGATTTTTATGCGTTGTATCCCCCCCCTCACCCCAACCCTCTCCACCCCCGCCGGGGCGGAAAGGGAGCGAACAGCCACATTTGGCCGCGTCAATAAAGGTGGGAAAAAGGTGCGCAGGGGCACGCTGCCATCAAACTGGGTACGCGGTTTCTCGATGGGTTGTAGACACTTCAAGTTCAGTCGGCGCTCCGCAGAAACTGAATTGAGCGCCTCGTGGCTGCGTTGCGACCACTTGGAGGCCAGCGCGCAGTGGTGCCCCAGATTTCCCACCTTCAAACACGCGGCCAAATGAAGCTCCCCTCTTTCGCCCGGCGGGGCGAGAGAGGGGTTGGGGGAGTGAGTGGGGGAAAGATCACAAAAAAATACAGTCACGGCAAATCCCAAAAATCTTTCCGACACAGCCCCCGCGCAGCGCAAAACTCGCAGGCCTTGCCCTCACCCAACGCCGCCATAGCCGCCCCGTCCGCAATCCGCGCCATGTCCGTGGCAATCCCCTCCAGCAGCAGATCGCGCAAGGCCACCACATCGGGCTGATCGTACGTTTTGGTGCCGTCCTTTTCCCCCACATTCACATACGCTGAAGCCACCGTGTCATCACTCAGCAGCGCCGCATAAAACGCCAATTGCGTGTCTTCCAGCGCGTCCTTGATGCGCTGGGCGGTGCTGGCACGCGGCTCGGTCTTGTAGTCGATCACCAGGGCGGTGCCGTCCGGCAGGCGATCAATGCGGTCAATCTTGCCCACCAGGGTCAAGTCGCCGAGCCGGGTTTCCCGCCAGCGCTCGGCGGCAACAAAAGTGGCACCGCTGGCCTCATGCCCGGTCAGCCACTCCAGGTAGCCCGCGCGTACCCGCGGCCAGGCGGCGGCGAACGGCAAGAATTCGCTACTGGACAAACCCAGCGCCAGCGTCGCCTGCTCTGCCGCTTCGTTAATCATAGCTACTCGCCCAATAAAATCGGGGGCTGGAGCCTCGTTTAATGCATCATGAAAGAGCTTGAGCACGCTGTGCAGCCAGTTGCCGAAGTCGCGCTTGCCAAGCTCGGTGTCAAGTTCATCCGACGCC
Organism: Gammaproteobacteria bacterium; assembly: GCA_025359085.1. GTDB lineage: Bacteria > Pseudomonadota > Gammaproteobacteria > Burkholderiales > Burkholderiaceae_C > Rhodoferax. Next base: position 16,616 of record JANYHL010000127.1, on the reverse strand, counting down.
TGCAACTTGAGCTGGCGCAAGGCAAAAAACCGGTAAGGGCAGCGGCGCAGGTCTTCATAAGCGGTGCTGGAAAGCCGGGTCAAGGCCAGCGCAGCGCCGGTCGGGCGCGGCATGGCGCCGGGCTTTGCGCTGAGCGTGCGCAGCACCCGCGGATCCGGCGCCATGGCACCGCTCTGGCCGAGCTGCAGTTCCTGCACAAAGCCGCTGGCCATCAGGTGCTCGCCGCCTTCGCTCTGGCGCCACAGCACATCCACATGGGGAAACTGCAAGGCGTACTGCCAGGCCGCGCGGCTGGTAGCGGCCAGTTGCGCGCGCGCGGGCAGACCGAGCAGCGCGCGTTGGGCGGGGGTCCACGGGCCAGGCGGTTCGGGCGACATCGGCAAGCGTACTTCATCGCAACCGGGCAGCACCACCGCCGCCAGCGGGCGACCCAGCAGCTGGCTCAAGGGCAAGATCACCACCTGACCCGGCGAAGCTTGGTCCGGGTGCTCTGGCAAAAAACTGGCCGCCTCCAACGACTGGCTGACCCAGGCGGTGAACTCACTCTGGCTCATGCGCACCGCCACATCCGCAAACTCGGTGTGCGCGCCCTCCTGCAAACGCAGGGCCTGCAGCACCGCCTGCCCGGCAGCGTCTTGCAGCAAGCCCGGCCACTGGCCCGCGCTTTGCAGCACGGCGCGCAGATCGACCAGCCAGCACGCCAGCGTCCGCCCGGCTTGCAGACTCTCGCGCAGCGCCTGTACCGGTTGCTGCAAGGCGTCACCCGGCGCCACCGCGCGCCACTCGCGCACAGCGCCGCGGCGCCAACGGGCCTCGGCCTGCTCCACCACCCGCGGCTCAAACGCCGGCGCGTTTTTCAACCAGTCCAGCACCCCATCGGTGCTGGCATTCCAGGCGCAAGCGCGCAACAGACTCATCAGCGCGGCAGCGGCGCGGGTGGTCGACAGCGTCCAGCCGGTTTCGTCGCGCACCGCCACGCCGCGCTCAGCCAGCATGGCACGCACGCGGCGCGTCAGCACCCGATCCTGCGCCACCAGCGCCACCGGCGAGCGCCCGGCCGCCAGATGGGCCAGCACGCAGGCAGCGGCGCGCTGCGCCTCGTCTTCGGCGTCCTGCGCGGCGTGCAGCGCCACCGTGGGCGCAGCGGTTGAGGCAGCGTCCAACTGCAGCGTCAGCACGACGACGCGCTCAGCCAGACCCTGCTGCAAGGCCAGCGCCAGCGGTTCGCTTTGAAAGCCGGGCAGCACCACCAACAAGTCAGGCCGGGCCGCAAACAGCCGATCGGACGGATAACTTGAGCTCGCCACCCAAGCCAGCGCGATCCGTGCCAGCGCGGCCTCCAACGCCAACACTGGCGCGTCCAGGCCACTCGCCAGCAAATTGTCCAGGCGCAGGCCCCACGGCGCGCGCGCCAGCGGCGGCACGGCAGCGGCCAGCCGGGCCAGGCTCCAGGCGGCTTCCATCAGGCGCGGCGCCAACAGGTTTTGGTACGCGGCCAGCCCTGCGCGCGCCAGCAAAGAAGCCGCCGTCAACACATCGCGCGCCGCGTCGAGCTGCAGATCATCCGGGCCGGGCTCAAAACCACCCAGGCTGCGGGTCCAGTTCATGCTGGTCTCAAAACGGGGCAAAAAATGCGCGGGCGAAGGGGCTCCGGGTGGCGCAGCCTCCAGCCCGCGCAGCCAGGCGCTGCGGGCTTCCTGCATCAATTGGGCGTAGGGCAGCAGGACCACCGTGCGCGACGCATGCACCCCGCGTGCCCGCATTTCATCGCGGACTTGACCCATGACACGATCCCACGCCTGCTCCACAGGATGCTTTATTTCTATTTCAGTCATAGGGGTTTGTTGAAGGAGGCAAGGGCTTGGTTTCTGTCACAATTTCCCCACTTTACCCGTACCGACTACCTAACAAGGAACCATCATGGTCAGCGAACTTATCAAACATGTGTCCGACGCCTCTTTTGAAGCCGATGTGCTGCAATCAACCCAACCCGTGCTGGTGGACTACTGGGCCGAGTGGTGCGGCCCGTGCAAGATGATCGCGCCCATTCTGGATGAAATAGCGAGCAGTTACGAAGGGAAACTGCAAATTGCCAAGATGAACGTCGATGAAAACCGCGATATTCCGGCCAAATTCGGCATTCGCGGCATCCCCACCCTGATGCTGTTCAAGGATGGCCAGCTCGCCGCGACCAAAGTGGGCGCCATGAGCAAGTCGCAGATGACGGCCTTTATTGATCAGCAACTCGCCTGAAGCGTTGCGGGACAGACTGCAATTACCCGCAGTGAACCAGCTCTATCCTCCACTGCCTAGTTAGTAACAGTCCGCAGCCCCCCGCTGCGAGCCTGCTTTGTCCACAAGGGATTAAGCTTTTCCAGAACCGCTGGACAGCGCTTGAAGTCTGCATTTTTTTCCTGTCATAATTACAGCCAGTTCACTGACGCTCACCCTGAGTCAGTTCGAGTTCCTGGTTTAGAACATTGAGGTTGAGGATTAAAGTCCCCCCTCACCCAAACCCCCCTGTATTTCGTTCCATTCCCCTACCTGGCCATTCCATGCACTTAAACGAACTCAAGGCACTGCACGTGTCAGAAGTCCTCAAGCAAGCTGAAGAGCTTGAGATCGAAAACACCGGACGCATGCGCAAGCAAGAGTTGATGTTTGCCATCATCAAAAAACGCGCCCGCGCTGGTGAGCAGATCTTTGCCGATGGCGTACTGGAAATTCTGCCCGATGGTTTTGGTTTTTTGCGCAGCCCCGACACCAGCTACACCGCCTCCACCGACGACATTTACATCAGCCCGAGCCAGGTGCGCCGCTTCAACCTGCACACCGGCGACATGATTGAAGGCGAGGTGCGCACGCCCAAAGACGGCGAGCGCTACTTTGCCCTGAACAAGCTTGAAAAAGTCAACGGCGGCGGACCCGAAGAAAACAAACACAAAGTGATGTTCGAGAACCTCACGCCGCTGTTTCCCAACAAGCAGATGCGGCTCGAACAAGACATCAAGACCGACGAAAACATCACCGGTCGCATCATCGACATCATTGCGCCCATCGGCAAAGGCCAGCGCGCCCTGCTGGTGGCACCGCCCAAAAGCGGCAAGACCGTGATGATGCAGCACATCGCGCACGCCATTTCAGCCAACTACCCCGACATCCACATGATGGTGCTGCTGGTGGACGAGCGCCCGGAAGAGGTGACGGAAATGCAGCGCACCGTCAAGGGCGAAGTGATCGCCTCGACGTTTGACGAACCGGCTGCCCGCCATGTGCACGTGGCCGAGATGGTGATAGAGCGCGCCAAACGCCTGGTCGAGCTGAAAAAAGACGTGGTCATTCTGCTGGACTCGATCACGCGTTTGGCCCGTGCCTACAACAATGTCGTGCCCTCCAGCGGCAAGGTGTTGACAGGCGGCGTGGACTCCAATGCGCTGCAGCGCCCCAAACGCTTCCTGGGCGCGGCGCGCAATGTGGAGGAAGGCGGCTCGCTGACCATCATCGCCACCGCACTGATAGACACCGGCAGCCGCATGGACGAGGTGATTTTTGAAGAGTTCAAAGGCACCGGCAACAGTGAGATCCACCTGGACCGCCGCCTGTACGAAAAGCGCGTGTTCCCGTCAATCCAGCTCAACCGCAGCGGCACGCGTCGCGAAGAGTTGTTACTGGCGCCCGAGATTCTGCAAAAAACCCGCATCCTGCGCCAGTTTCTCTACAACATGGATGAAGTTGAATCCATGGAGATGGTGCTCAAACAAATGCGCGCCACCAAGAACAACAGCGAGTTCTTTGACATGATGCGTCGCGGCGGCTAGAGATATTGCCCCCACGCTCCCCCACTGCGTGTGGGTTGCTGCCCCCCTAGGGGGCTAATTTTTCTAGGGGCGGCCCGTCGAAAAATTGCCCCCACGTCTGCAGCTACGTCTGCGACGGTAGGCTATAATTTACGGTTTTACGCGACAAGTACACCGGGTTTTGAATTGCGCAATGGTTTGCCCAAGGACCCGACGCGGCTAGCGCAACTGATTGAGAAGATATGAAAACAGGCATTCACCCCAATTACCGCGAAATTTGCTTCCTGGATACGTCTAATGGCTTCAAATTCGTCACCCGCTCTTGCGCCAACGCCAAAGAAATGACCAAGATGGAAGACGGCCGCGAATTGCCGCTGTACAAACTCGACACCTCCAGCGAATCGCATCCTTTCTACACCGGCACACAAAAATCCGTGGACAACATGGGTGGCCGTGTCGAGCGCTTCCGCAACCGTTTTGGCAAAACCAAAGCAGCCGTAGCCGAAGTAGCCGCAGTCACCGAATAAACTGGCAAACGCTTCTTCCAAAAGGCAGCCCGGGTCACCCGCGCTGCCTTTTTTGTTCGTCAGACCAACGTGAACCAAACCACCCCCGCCATCGTCGCCCAAGGCGCTGTGCAACGCTTGCCGCGCGTTGCGCTGTTTTTATTTTGCGTCGCCTATGTTTTGCCGGGTTTGCTCGGACGCGGACCCTGGAAAACAGCCGACATCACGTCCTTTGGCTACATGGCTGAGCTGGCGCGTGGCGGCACAGCCTGGCTGTCGCCGCAACTCATGGGCTTGGCGCCCGAGGTCGATGCGCTGCTGCCTTATTGGCTTGGCGCCTGGGCCATGCAGCTCGCACCCGCCTGGATCACCCCCGATTTTGCGGCGCGCATTCCGTTTGGTTTGTTGCTGACGCTGGCTCTGGTTGCCACTTGGTATGGCATCTACTACCTGGCCCGCGACCCGGAGGCGCAACCGGTCGCTTTTGCATTTGGCGGAGAGGCCCGGCCGACGGATTATGCAAGGGCCATGGCCGACGGCGGCTTGCTGGCCTTTATCGCCTGCCTGGGCTTGGCCCAGTTGTCGCATGAAACCACACCGGCGTTGGCGCAACTCTGTTTTACGGCTCTCTTTTTGTATGCACTGGCGGCCCTGCCTTACCGCACAGTGACGCCTGCCATCGCGGGCCTGCTCGGCCTGACGGGGCTGGCCCTGTCGGGGGCGCCCAGCGTGGCCGCGCTATTGGGCAGCGGTGGCGCCTTGATTGCGCTGCTGGATCGCTCCAAGGAACCGAGCTTTGCGCGGCGAACAATCATTGGGGCCGGGGCGATAGCGGTTCTCACGCTGCTGGTCGCCTTGCTGGCGATCGGGCTGGACTTATGGCGCTGGCGCATTGAACTACCCTCTCCCACCTGGGCGACGTGGCGCAGTCTGGGGCGCTTGCTGCTGTGGTTCACCTGGCCAGCCTGGCCGCTGGCCGTGTGGACCTTGTGGCGCTGGCGCCATCAACTGATTCGTGGTGGCATGCCCAGCCGCCATCTGGTACTGCCGCTGTGGTTTGCCGGTGTTGCCATTGGCGCCACACTGACCACCGGATCGGCGGAGCGGTCCTTGTTGTTGGCCCTGCCCGCACTGGCAGCACTGGCAGCCTTTGCCCTGCCCACGCTGCAACGCAGCGTGGCCTCACTGATTGATTGGTTCACCCTGCTCTTTTTCTCGGGTTGCGCCTTGACCATCTGGGTCGTGTGGATCGCCCTGCAAACCGGCGTGCCCAGGCAGCCCGCCGCCAACGTCGCACGACTGCTGCCCGGCTTTGAGCACAGCTTCACTTTTTTACCTTTTTTAATAGCCGTCAGCGCAAGTTTGGCGTGGGCCTGGCTGGTGAAATGGCGGGTGGGTCGGCACCGTGCCGCCATCTGGAAAAGCCTGGTGTTGCCGGCCGGTGGCGCAGCGCTGTGCTGGCTGCTGTTGATGACCTTGTGGCTGCCCTTGCTCGACTATGCCCGCAGCTATGCGCCCTTGGTCCGTCGCACGTTGGTCATCTTTCAGCATCAACCCCGTTGCGTGGAAATTTATGGACTCAATCGCAGCCAGATCGCCGCTTTTCAATTTCATGGCCATCTGGATCTGCGAGCGCCCGACTCGGGCAGCTCTTGCCCCTGGCTGATCGTGGACAAGGACGCAGCACCCTCTTTGTCCGGCGTCGTTGACCTGACGCACTGGAACTTTCACAGCAGCATGCGCCACCCCGCTGATCGGTACGAAGACGTCCTGATCTACCGACGCAGGGCCGAGCCCGGGTCCTAGCCGGGTTTCTGTCCTGAACCCGCACCAGGGTCGCCGCCTGAGCTGGCTGGCTTTCGACTTGCATCCAACAATCATTCGGCGCCGATTCCACAAATCACGTCCCGACGTAGTACATTCACAAACTATGCCTGCTGTCGACACCACGCCTCGTGAATCCCCCGCCACTGCCCTTCCGGGCCTGGCCCACGCCCTCATCCTGGCCGGGAAACTGGGGCAAAAGTCAGCGGAAGAAATCTACCGCAAAGCCCAGAGCGCCCGCACCAGCTTCATCGCCGAGCTCACCGGCTCGGGGGCCGTGTCGGCGTCTGACCTGGCGCACACCATGTCATCCGCCTACGCGGCCCCGTTGGTGGATATGGCGGCCATTGACCCGCAACGCCTGCCCAAAGGCCTGCTGGATGGGAAAATCTGCCACGACTACCGCGTCGTGGTCTTGAGCAAACGAAATAACCGCCTGATCGTTGCCACCGCTGATCCCTCCGACAGTCAGGCGGCCGAAAAAATCAAATTTGCCACGCAACTGGGCATTGACTGGGTCATCGCCGAATACGACAAGCTGTTGCAACTGGTCACCACCAATGCAACCACCGCCTCGGAGACGATGGAAAACATCATTGGCGAGGACTTCCAGTTTGACGAGGCAACGGCCGAAGCCTTGACTGAAAGCGCGGACACGTCGAGCGCGGAAGTTGAAGACGCGCCCGTGGTCAAGTTTTTGCACAAGATGCTGTTGGACGCTTTCAGCATGCGCGCGTCCGATCTGCACTTTGAACCCTATGAGCACAATTACCGCGTTCGTTTTCGCATTGACGGAGAGCTCAGAGAGATCGCCGCGCCGCCGATTGCCATCAAGGACAAGCTCGCCTCGCGCATCAAGGTGATTTCGAGAATGGACATCTCTGAAAAGCGCGTGCCGCAAGACGGCAAGATGAAACTCAAGATCGGTCCGGACCGGGTGATCGACTTTCGGGTCAGCACCTTGCCCACCCTGTTTGGCGAGAAAATTGTCATTCGCATCCTGGACCCGAACAGTGCGAAGCTGGGGATTGAAGCACTAGGTTACGAACCCGAGGAAAAAGAGAGACTGCTGCAAGCCATTGGGCGACCTTACGGCATGGTCCTGGTCACCGGGCCGACCGGTTCGGGCAAAACGGTGTCGCTGTATACCTGCCTGAACATGTTGAACAAGCCGGGGGTCAATATCGCCACCGCTGAAGACCCGTGCGAAATAAATCTGCCGGGCGTCAATCAGGTCAACGTCAATGACAAGGCTGGACTCACTTTTGCGGTGGCGCTCAAATCATTTCTGCGGCAAGACCCCGACATCATCATGGTCGGTGAAATTCGCGATCTGGAAACGGCTGACATCTCGATCAAGGCGGCCCAGACCGGTCATTTGGTGCTCTCCACGCTTCATACCAACGACGCGCCCACCACGCTGACGCGGATGCGCAACATGGGCATTGCACCGTTCAACATTGCGTCCAGTGTGATTCTCATCACGGCGCAGCGCCTGGCGCGGCGCCTGTGCCCGAATTGCAAAACCCGAATCGAGATTCCCAAAAAGGCCTTGGTTGACGCTGGTTACCAGGACGATGAATTCCAGGCTCCTTGGGTCAACTATCGGGCGGTGGGTTGCTCCATGTGCAATAACGGCTACAAAGGACGCATCGGTATTTATCAAGTGATGCCGATCACCGAAGAAATTCAACGCATCATCTTGCGCGACGGCAGCGCCCTGGAGATCGGCGAGCAAGCCAAACGCGAAGGAGTGCGCTCGCTGCGGCAAGCCGGGCTGCACAAAGCCAAACTGGGCCTGACTTCGCTCGAAGAAGTTCTCGCCGTGACCAACGAATGATCCCTTAAATAAAGAGACCTATGGCAACTGAAAAGTCGAAAAGCATTAAGGACTTTGTCTTTGAGTGGGAAGGCACAGACCGCAACGGCAAACAGGTGCGCGGCGAAACTCGCGCGGTCGGTCAACAACAGGTGCAGGCGATGCTGCGTCGTCAGGGCGTGTTGCCCAAAAAAATCAAGAAGCGCCGGATGCGTTCGGGAAAATCTATCAAACCCAAAGATTTGGCGATCTTCACGCGTCAACTCGCCACCATGATGAAGGCCGGTGTGCCGCTGCTGCAAGCCTTTGATATTGTCGGGCGCGGCAACCCCAACCCCAGCGTCACCAAACTCCTCAACGATATTCGCAACGATGTTGAAACCGGAACCTCATTAAGTGTTGCCTTTCGCAAGTTCCCACTGTATTTCGATAACCTTTACTGCAATTTGATCGAAGCCGGGGAATCCGCCGGTATTCTCGACCAACTGCTTGACCGGTTGGCCGTTTACATGGAAAAAACCGAAGCCATCAAGTCGAAAATCAAGTCAGCCTTGATGTATCCGATTTCGGTCTTGATCGTCGCTTTTGTGGTCACCGCCGTGATCATGATTTTTGTGGTGCCGGCCTTCAAGGAGGTGTTCTCGAATTTTGGCGCGAACCTGCCGGCCCCGACACTGGCCGTGATTGCCATCAGTGAAATTTTCGTCAGCTACTGGTGGCTTATTTTTGGAGGCATTGGCGGTGGTTTTTACTTTTTCATGCAAGCCTGGCGGCGCAACGAAAAAATGCAGCATGTGATGGATCGCATCATGCTCAAGATGCCGATTTTTGGCGTCTTGGTCGACAAATCATGCATCGCCCGCTGGACGCGGACCTTGTCGACCATGTTCGCAGCCGGGGTGCCCCTGGTGGAGGCACTCGATTCCGTGGGCGGCGCCGCCGGCAATTCGGTGTATGAGATTGCCACCAAAAAAATCCAGCAAGAAGTATCAACCGGTACCGCATTGACGGTGGCCATGACCAATACCAATCTCTTTCCGTCCATGGTCTTGCAGATGTGTTCCATTGGTGAAGAATCGGGCTCGATTGACCACATGCTCGGCAAGGCGGCCGATTTTTACGAGGCTGAAGTCGATGACATGGTGGCCGGCATCTCCAGCCTGATGGAACCCATCATCATTGTGATTCTGGGGACCGTGATTGGTGGCATTGTGGTGGCCATGTACCTGCCTATTTTCAAACTGGGTCAGGTGGTCTGATGCTGGTGTTGCCATGGTTTGACGCCACCGTGCTGGGCGTTCTGGGTTTGTTGGTGGGCAGCTTTCTCAATGTGGTGATTTACCGGTTCCCGGTCATGCTGGAGGCGCAATGGAAAGCCGAGTGCGCCGAACTGGCCGGGCAAGAGGCGACGCCAGCAGAGAAATTCAATCTGGCGGTACCGCGCTCGCGCTGCCTGAAGTGCCAGCATCACATCCAGTGGTATGAAAACATTCCAGTGTTAAGTTATGTTTTTTTGCGCGGCAAATGCTCAAACTGTGGGGCATCCATCAGCTTGCGCTACCCGCTGGTGGAACTGGCCAGCAGCGCGCTGTTTTTCTATTGTGGCTGGACCTGGGGCGCCACGCCCACGGCCCTGGTCTGGTGCGGATTCGGCGCCACCCTGCTGGCTTTGGGCTGCATCGACTGGGACACCACACTGTTGCCCGATGACATCACCTTGCCGCTGCTGTGGGCAGGCTTGATTGCCGCCACGCTGCAATGGACGCCCGTGGCGCTGCCAGCCGCGTTATGGGGCGCGGTAGCGGGCTATATGTCACTGTGGCTGGTGTACTGGGCCTTCAAACTCGTGACCGGCAAGGAAGGCATGGGTTTCGGCGACTTCAAGCTGTTTGCCGCGCTGGGCGCCTGGTTTGGCTGGCAGGCGCTGGTGCCCATTATTTTGATGGCGTCGGTGATTGGCGCGGTGATTGGCATCGCCATGAAATTCTCCAGCGGTCTGCGTGAAGGTGGCTATATTCCATTCGGCCCCTTTCTGGTCGGCGCTGGTTTGACCGCGATGATTTTTGGCCCTGACTCGATTCTTCGCGTGTTCGGGCTCTAGGTCATGCAGGGTCTTGTCCGGCTCGGGCTAACCGGCGGCATTGGCAGCGGCAAAAGCACGGTCGCCCAGTTGCTGGCCGAACTTGGCGCCGCCGTGGTCGATGCCGATGCGATTGCCCGTGAACTGACCGCGCCCGGTGGCTTGGCCATGCCCCTGATTGCAGCCACTTTCGGCCCCGATTTCATTGCACCGAGCGGTGCCATGGATCGGGAAAAAATGCGTGTACTGGCCTACGCCGACGCGGGTGCCCGGCAACGCCTCGAGGCCATCATCCACCCCCTGGTTCGACAGGAAACCCAGCGCCAGACGCTGCAGGCTGCAGGCCACGGTCATGCTGGCATCGTGTTTGATGTTCCGCTGCTGGTTGAGTCCGCCACCTGGCGCGAACATTTGGATTGGGTGCTGGTGGTGGATTGCACGCTCGCGACCCAGATCAGCCGAGTCATGGCCCGCAGTGCCTTGACGCGCGCCGAAGTCGAAAAAATCATCGCCGCACAATCCAGCCGGGCGCGCCGCCTGGCGGCGGCAGATGCGGTTATTTTCAATGACGGCCTGACGCTGCTGGATTTGGCCGACGAGGTCAATCAAATTTCACACCACTTCGGGCTATCATCCCAACCGTTAAGCTTTAACCAAAAATAATCAGCGTGATTCTTTACGAATATCCTTTTAACGAGCGCATCCGCACCTATTTACGGCTCGAACATTTGTTTCGTCGGCTCAGTGAGTTGGTCTCGCGTGAGTCAGCGCTGGATCATCACTTCGCGCTCTCCACCCTGTTCGAGATCATGGATGTCGGCGCCCGTGCGGACCTCAAGTCCGATGTGCTCAAAGACCTGGACAAGCAAAAACACATTCTTGATGCTTATCGCGGCAATCCTGCCATTGCCGAAGATGTTCTCAACGACACCATTGCGCAGTTGGATGACAGTTTCCAGGCCATGAATAACCTGCCCGGCAAAGCCGGACAATCGCTGAACGAGAACGACTGGCTCATGAGTATCCGCAGCCGCGTCGGCATTCCGGGTGGCACCTGTGAGTTCGACCTGCCGGCCTACTATGCCTGGCAACACAACACAGCAGCCCAACGCCAACAGGATCTGGCACGCTGGATCGCCACCTTGACGCCGCTGGCCGGTTCGATTCAATTGTTGCTCAAACTCCTGCGCGACTCGGGAACGCCGCAAAAAGTGATCGCCAATGGCGGCCAGTTTCAGCAGAACTTGCCCCAGGGGCGCACCTTTCAGCTGCTGCGCCTGGCGCTGGATGCGTCGCTGGGCTTGATACCGGAAATCAGCGGCAATCGACTCATGGTGTCGATCCGGCTGATGCGCCAGGGCGGCGATGACCGGCTGCACGCCTGCAGCGAAGATGCGGCTTTTGAACTCGCCTTGTGCTCATCATGAAGTCTGCCAAAGAAACGCCGCCCGCACGGACCAAGATCGTGCTGTGCCCAAGCTGCGGTGGCCAGAGTATTTACGCCGCCTCCAACCCGTTTCGGCCTTTTTGCAGCGAACGTTGTAAAAATATCGATTTTGGTGCTTGGGCCAGCGAAAGCTTTCGTGTGCCGAGCAACGGCCTGCCAGAAGGTCAACGGGATGGCGCTGAACCGCTTCAATGAATTTATAAGAAATAGGGCTGTAGCCCTGGTCCAATATGCTTATGTAGCTACTAAATAAGTAGCAAACTTGAAATCCCGCTCTTCGGCCAGCCACTGCAGCACCGGCACCGTGCCAGGCAAAACCGGGCTCACCTGCACCGGCAACTGTTGCCAGGCAAACAATTGCGCTTCGCGCATCTGCAAGTCACCTTCCCAGTCAAAAACTTTGCAGAAGTTCAGCCGCACCAGGGCGTGTGGGTAATCGACCATGGCCACGCGCCAGGGCGTTACCGGGCCAATGCGGATGCCGAGCTCTTCCTGCAATTCACGCAACAAAGCCTGCGCCACGCTCTCACCCTGCTCCAGCTTGCCGCCGGGAAATTCCCAATAGCCGGCATAGACTTTGCCCGCCGGGCGGGAAGTGAGCAAAAAATCACCTGCCGGGCGGATTAGAACCCCCACCGCGACATCCACAACCGGGCGATTGGCACCCCCTTGGCGCGGCAGCGCAGCGTCAGCGACCAGCATAGCGCAGCTCAAGCACCGGCAACATGGGTGCCCGCATAGTCGCGCGCAAACTGGTAAGCGACCCGCCCACTGCGTGAACCGCGCTCCAAGGCCCAGACCAGGGCGGCGGGCCGGGCGGTCGCAATGGCTGGTTCAACGACGCCGAACGAGGCCAACCACTGGGCCACGATGGCCAGATACTCGTCCTGGTTAAACGGGTAAAAGCTGACCCACAAGCCGAAACGCTCGGAGAGAGAAATTTTTTCTTCCACGCCCTCCCCCGGATGCACTTCACCGTCATCGGTGTGGCTGTAGCTCAGGTTTTCGCGCATGTATTCCGGCAACAGATGGCGCCGGTTGCTGGTGGCATAGATCAGCACATTGGCAGTCGTGGTGGCGACCGAGCCATCCAGGATTGACTTGAGGGCTTTGTACCCCGGCTCACCGTCTTCAAAGCTCAGGTCGTCGCAAAACACGATGAATTTCTCGGGCCGATCCGACACCACATCGACAATATCGGGCAGGTCAACCAGATCCGCCTTGTCGACCTCAATCAGGCGCAAGCCGCGCTGTGCATACTCGTTCAGGCAGGCTTTGATCAGCGACGACTTGCCGGTGCCGCGGGCCCCCGTCAGCAGTACATTGTTGGCCGGTTGGCTGTTCACGAACTGCAGGGTGTTGCGTTGAATTTTTTCCTTTTGCGCTTCAATTTCTTTCAGGTCGGACAGCCGCATCACACCCACATGGCGCACGGGCTCCAGCACAGCGTGGCCCGCGCTGCGCTTGCGGTAGCGATAGGCGACGCCCGCATCCCAGTCAGGCGGCGTCAGCGCGTGGGGCAGCACCAATTCAATCCGGCTGATCAACTGCTCGGCACGCGCCAGCAGATGCTCAAACTTCTCGTTCACGAGCGGTAGTCCGCGTTGATCGTGACGTACTCGTGACTCAGGTCACAGGTCCAGACCGTGTCTGCCGCATCCCCCCGACCGAGCAGCACCCGCACGGTGATTTCGCTCTGTTTCATCACGCGCTGGCCCTCTTCTTCCCGATAGGCCGGATGGCGGCCGCCCTGCGTGGCCACATGCACCTCGTCCAGGTACAAGTCGATGCACGTCTGATCCAGATCGCTGATACCCGCGTAGCCAACCGCCGCCAGAATGCGGCCCAGGTTGGGGTCACTGGCAAAGAAGGCCGTCTTCACCAGCGGCGAATGGGCAATGGCATACGCCACCTGGCGACACTCCAACTGGGTCTTGCCCCCTTCCACCCGCAGGACGATAAATTTTGTCGCACCTTCGCCATCGCGCACGATGGCCTGCGCCAGTTTTTTGGCGACGCCCAACATGGCGCCCTGGAGCGCTCGTCCGTCAGGACTGTCCAGTGATTCAATCGTCGGATGCGTCGCCTTGTTGCTGGCGATCACCACAAAGGAGTCATTGGTGGAGGTGTCACCATCGACCGTCACCCGGTTGAATGAGCCCTCGGCCAGTTCTGTTGCCAGCTGCTGCATCACGGCTTGACTGACACAGGCGTCGGTCGCCATGAAGCCCAGCATGGTGGCCATGTTGGGCCGAATCATGCCCGCACCTTTGCTGATGCCGGTGATGCTTACCAGCGCACCGCCAATCAGCACCTGCGTTCCAAATGCTTTGGCCACGGTGTCGGTGGTCATGATGCCCTCGGCGGCACGCAACCAGTTGTCTTCGCGCGCGTCGGCCAGAGCGCCGTCCAGCCCGGCCTCGATCCGCTCAACCGGCAGGGTTTCCATGATGACGCCGGTGGAAAAAGGCAACACTTGCGCCGCAGAGATGCCGAGCTTGCGCGCCAAGGTCAGGCAGGTGCCCAAGGCACGGGCGCGTCCATCTTCACCGGTACCGGCATTGGCATTGCCAGTATTGATCAACAGGGCCCGAATGCCGACACCGCTGGCCAGGTGTTGCCGGCACAGTTGCACCGGCGCGGCACAAAACCGGTTCTGGGTGAAGACCCCCGACACCGACGCACCCGGGTCGATCAAGACCACGGTCAAATCCTTGCGCTGGGCTTTGCGAATGCCGGCTTGCGTCACCCCGATGCGCACACCGGCGATCGGATAAAGCTCGGCCGGGTGGGGTGCGGGCAAATTAACAGACATACTTTTCTTTCAAATCAGGAACAGCTCATGCCAAACTCATGTCTAAAAAAATGGCCCGTGGAATCGATCCAGGGCCGGTTGATCTGCTGCGATCTGGCCTCAGGCCAGCCTGCCGTGGCATTGCTTGTACTTCTTGCCACTGCCACAAGGGCACAGTTCATTGCGACCGACACGGGGAACGTCTGACCCCGGAATGGTCGATTTCTTTTTGAAGCTTTCGTCGCCGACGATGGTTTCAACTTCCCCGGTTTCGGTGGGTGCGATATAGGTCACGTTGGCGATGCTTTCACCGCGGCTCTCCATGTCCTGCGCCGCCTGCTCCAGCTGTTCATTGGATTGCACCTTGACTGTCATCAACACCTTGGTGACGTCATTTTTGACGGCATCCAGCAACTGGCTGAACAGCTCGAACGCCTCGCGCTTGTACTCCTGCTTCGGCTGCTTTTGGGCGTAGCCGCGCAGGTGAATGCCCTGGCGCAGATAGTCGAGCGAACTCAGGTGTTCACGCCAATGGGTGTCAATGCTCTGCAACAGCACCATGCGCTCGAACTGGGTAAAGTTTTCACCCCCCACCTGCACCACCTTGGCGTCAAAAACCGTATCGGCCTCCTGCTGCACGCGGATCAGCAGATCGTGATCGCTGATCGCGCTTGCTGCGCTGACTTGTTGCTGCAAGGCCAGATTCAACTGCCATTCGTCCGTCAGGACCTTTTCCAGTGCGGCCAGGTCCCACTGCTCTTCGACCGATTCCAGCGGCACATACTGACGCACCAGATCATCAAAACAGCCCGCACGCAAGGAGGCGATTTGGGCCGACAAGTCGCTGGCATCCAGAATTTCATTGCGCTGCTGGTAGATCACCTTGCGCTGGTCATTGGCGACATCGTCGTACTCCAGCAACTGCTTGCGCATGTCAAAGTTGCGCGCTTCCACCTTGCGCTGGGCGCTCTCGATGCTGCGTGTCACGATGCCCGCTTCAATCGCCTCGCCATCGGGCATCTTCAGCCGGTCCATGATCGCCTTGACCCGGTCGCCGGCAAAAATGCGCATCAGCGAGTCATCGAGGCTGAGGTAAAAGCGCGACGAGCCGGGATCGCCCTGGCGACCGGAACGGCCGCGCAACTGGTTGTCAATGCGGCGCGATTCGTGGCGCTCGGTGGCAATAATGCGCAAGCCGCCGAGTTCCTTGACCTTTTCATGCTCCTGCGCCCACTGCGCTTGTATCGCCTCAAGCTGCTGCTGTTTCTGCTCGGCACTCAAGGATTCATCCGCTTCCACTGCTTCCAGGTCTTTGCTGACGTTGCCGCCCAGCACAATGTCGGTCCCCCGACCCGCCATATTGGTGGCGATGGTGATGACTTTGGAGCGCCCGGCCTGGGCAATGATGTCGGCCTCGCGCGCATGCTGCTTGGCGTTCAGCACCTGATGCGGCAACTTTTCTTTTTCCAGCAACTGGGCAATGATCTCCGAGTTTTCAATCGAGGTCGTGCCCACCAGCACCGGCTGGCCGCGCTCATGACACTCCCGAATATCCTTGATTGCCGCCTCGTATTTTTCACGCGTGGTCTTGTAAACCCGATCCAACTGGTCGTCGCGCCGGCTTGGACGGTTCGGCGGCATCACCAGCGTTTCAAGCCCGTAAATTTCCTGGAACTCGTAGGCTTCGGTATCAGCCGTACCGGTCATGCCGGCCAGTTTGCCGTACAGGCGGAAGTAGTTCTGGAACGTGATCGACGCCATGGTCTGGTTTTCAGGCTGAATGGCGACGCCTTCTTTGGCCTCCACCGCCTGGTGCAAGCCCTCGCTCCAGCGCCGCCCCGACATCAGTCGGCCCGTGAATTCATCCACAATCACAATTTCGCCGTTTTGCACCACGTAGTGCTGGTCACGGTGATACAGATGGTTGGCGCGCAAGGCGGCATACAGGTGATGCATCAGCGTGATATTGGCCGGGTCGTACAGCGTGGCACCTTCTGGAATCAGCCCGAGTTCGGACAGGATGCGCTCGGCGTTCTCATGGCCCTGCTCGGTCAAGAACACCTGATGGCTTTTTTCGTCCACGGTGAAGTCACCCGGCTTGGTGACCCCTTCGCCGGTGCGAATGTCTTCTTCGCCTTCCTGGCGTTGCAACAAGGGCACCAACTTGTTGATGGCGAGGTAGAGGTCAGTCTGGTCTTCGGCCTGGCCGCTGATGATGAGCGGTGTGCGCGCCTCGTCGATCAGGATCGAGTCCACCTCGTCCACGATCGCGTAGTTGAGCCCGCGCTGCACCCGGTCCGCAACCTCGTAGACCATGTTGTCGCGCAGGTAGTCGAAGCCGAATTCGTT
>JANYHL010000121.1 GCA_025359085.1 Gammaproteobacteria bacterium | reverse complement strand
CCTTGATTTGGCAAAACCCCAAGTCCACGCTGCGTCAGACACCCAACGCACGCCGCTAGCCGCTGTCACTGCTGTTGCTGCCTGGTTCATTTCACCAACAACGCCAGGCGTGGTGATCGGGTCATGTGACCGGGCTTTGGGGTGAAAGGCGCGCGTCAACAGTCGTTGGTGTATTGCGCCCTGCGTTTCGCGTGTGTTTTCACCCCAAAACCGCATGCACATGGCCCGGTCGCCGCGCCGGGTTTGGAGCACAAAAGCACGGGAATCCTTAAAAATACCCATCTTTTTTCCGCTTCTCCATTGAAGCTTCAGACGTCTTGTCATCCATCCGCGTCGCACCCCGCTCAGACACCTCAACCGTCAGTGTCTCCAACACGATGTCGTCAGCCGAGGCCGCCAGGCTGGCTACCGGGCAGGTACAGGTGATGTCGCCCACGGTGCGAAAGCGCACGTCACGCAGTTCAGCCACTTCGCCGGGTTTCAAGGGGGTCAACTCGGTCACCGGCACCAGCAGGCCTTTTCGCTCGACCACTGCGCGCTGGTGCGTGTAGTAAAGCGAGGGCAGGGCGATCTTTTCACGGGCAATGTACTGCCACACATCGAGCTCGGTCCAGTTGCTGATCGGAAATACTCGGAAATGCTCACCCGGCTGCAAGCGGGTGTTGAACAGCGTCCACAACTCGGGGCGCTGCGCTTTGGGCTGCCACTGGCCAAAGCTGTCGCGGTGGCTGAAGATACGCTCCTTGGCGCGTGCTTTTTCTTCGTCGCGCCGGGCCCCGCCGATCAGTGCGTCAAAGCGGAACTCGTCAATCGCTTCCAGCAGCGTGACCGACTGGTGCACATTGCGGCTCTCGCCGGGATGCGTCAGCCGCACGCTGCCCCGCGCCATCGAGTCTTCCACGCTGCGCACGATCAACTCGGCGCCCAGCTCCTTGGCCCGTGAATCACGGAAATCGGTGACCTCGTGGAAGTTGTGGCCGGTGTCGATCATCAGCAGCGGGTAAGGAATCTTGCCGCCAGTGGCAGGTGTGCCAAAGGCTTTTTCAGCGCATTTGAGCATCACCAGCGAGTCTTTGCCGCCGGAAAACAAGAGGGTGGGGCGCTCGAATGCGGCCGCCACCTCGCGCAGGATGAAGATGGTTTCTTCCTCCAGGGCGTCCAGGTGGGCGTTGCTGAGGTGGTCCGGGCGGGGGTGATGGGTCATGGTGGGCAATAGGTCGGCGGAGGTGCGGGCGTTCATGGGATCGTCCTTTCTGGCACGGTGCTGGCTTTGACATGCAGACCGCATTCCTTGGCGGCCTCGTCTTCCCACCACCAGCGCCCAGCGCGAAAGTCTTCTCCCGCGGACACAGCGCGGGTGCAGGGCGCGCAGCCGATGCTGGGGTAAAACTGGTCGTGCAGCGGGTTGTAGTCAATCTGCTGGATGGCAATGAAGTGCCAGACATCGCTCCAGGTCCAGTTGGCCAGCGGGTTGAGCTTGACGCGGGTGGCATCGCTGGTGTCGATCAAGGGCACCTCGGCGCGCGCGCCCGATTGCTCACGACGCAGGCCGGTGATCCAGGCGGCTTTGCCTTTCAGGGCGCGGCTCAGCGGTTCCATTTTGCGGATATTGCAGCAGGCTTTGCGCAGGTCGATGCTCTTGTACATCGCGTCCTGGCTTTCGCGAGCCACAAACTGCACGACGGATTCAGGTGCAGGGGTGAACACCTGCACCGGGGCCCGTGAGCTGGCTGAGAGGCGACCCAGCAAATCAAGCGTCTCGCTGTGCAACCTGCCCGTTTCCAGGACGAATATGCCGATGTCGAGCTGCAAGCTGTTGATCAGGTGGCTGATCACCATGTCTTCCGCGCCCAGGCTGGAGGCCTGGCTGATGCGCGGCGCCGCGCCAGCGGCCAGCGGCGCATAGTCACGCGCGGCCTGTTGCAGCAGCGTCGTGGTCTCGCGCAGTTTGGCATCAAAGTCGCGGGAAGCCCGCGCGTTGAGATCGATGGCGCTCATGCGTTAGCTCCTTCCAGGCGGGTCGTGTCGGCTGGGGCCAGCGGCGACGACGGGCTGGCCGCGAACAGTGGCGCGCTTGTCACGGCATCGCCTTGGTAAAAGCCGCTGAAACGGTCCAACTGGCGCTGCGCCAGTGCGATGTCTTGGTCAGCGCGCAACACGGCGGTATCAAAGCCGCTGCGCTGCATTTGCAGCAACTGGTCAATCAGCACGTCGCCGGTGGCGCAAATCTCGCCCTGGAAGCCCAAGCGGCGGCGCAGCAAAAACGCCTGGCTGAAGGCGCGGCCATCGGTGAACTTGGGGAAGTTCAGTTCAACCCGGTCCACCCCCGCCAGCGCCACAGTGCGCGGGTCGGCCTCGTTCGTTAAATTTATGACATTCAGGCCGCTAGCCGCCGTTGAATAAGCGTGAGCAGCTATCAATTTAATTTTATTTTGCATAGGGGTTTAATCTCAATCGGTCAGGGCATCGGCTGTGTTCAGATGGATATGGAGCTCTTTGCCGCTGTTGCCGGTCTCGCTGCGAACCTGGTTGGCCGCTTGGCGAAACGGCTCCAGACCGAGGCGTCGCACGCTGGCAATGAAGCGCTCACCCGTCAAGCGCTGTCGGCGGTAGGTATCGAGTAACGCCTCCACCACATCGGTCACCTCGGAGGCCGCGAATGACGGCCCAATCACTTTGCCGGCCACGGCAGGGCCAGACAGCGTGCTGCCGTCCGAGCCGCCGAGGGATACCTGGTACCACTCGCGCCCGTCTTTATCAACGCCCAAAATGCCGATATGACCGCTGTGGTGGTGGCCGCAGGAGTTGATGCAGCCACTGATGTGCAGGTCAATCTGGCCCAGGTCAAACAGCTCGTCGAGGTCCTGGTAGCGCTCGGTGATGGCGGCGGCCACGGGAATGGAGCGGGCGTTGGCCAGCGCGCACAGGTCGCCGCCGGGGCAGGCAATCATGTCGGTCAGCAACCCGATGTTGGCTTTGGCCAAACCGGCCTGGCGCGCCGCCTGCCACAGGGCCGGCAACTGGCTGGCGTGCACCCAGGGCAGCAGCAGGTTTTGCTGGTGCGTGACGCGCACATCACCGGCGCTGAACCGGTCCGCCAGGTCGGCGGCGGTGTCAAGTTGATCGGCGCTGGCGTCACCCGGGGCCTGACCCAGGCGCTTGAAAGACAGGGTGACGGCGCGCAAATCGGGGTCCTGGTGCAGTGCCACGTTTTGCTGGAGCCAGCGCTGGTAGTCGCTGGCGTTTTTGTCAGACCAGTCACTCGCTTCTTTTTTAATAGCTGATGGCGCATTCTGGACAAGGGCTGGAGGCCTGAATGATGCTGAAACCCGGTCCAGCTCGGTTTGTGGAATCGTGTGCGGCGCGCCGTCATGGGTGAGGATGTCCTGGTACTCGGCCTCGACCTCGTCGATGAAGCGCTGGCCCTCGGCTTTGACCAGAATTTTGATGCGTGCCTTGTACAGGTTGTCGCGTCGGCCCCAGCGGTTGTAGACGCGCACCACCGCCTCCAGAAAATTCAGAATCTGGTCCCACGGTAAAAAGGCGCGAATGGTGCTGGCAATCACCGGCGTGCGGCCCATGCCGCCGCCCACTTGCACCTGGAAGCCGATCTGGCCGTCCGCATGGCGCAGTAAGTGCAAGCCGATGTCGTGCCAGGCGGTGGCCGCGCGGTCTTCGGACGCGCCCGAGACGGCTATCTTGAACTTGCGCGGCAAAAACGCAAACTCGGGGTGCAGCGTGCTCCATTGGCGCATGATTTCGCAATACGGGCGCGGGTCAATGGCCTCGTCAGCCGCCACACCGGCCAGCGCGTCGCTGGTGATGTTGCGAATGCAATTTCCGCTGGTCTGGATGCCGTGCATGTCCACACTGGCCAGCAAGTCCATCACATCGGCACTTTTGTCCAGCGGGATCCAGTTGAACTGCACGTTCTGGCGGGTTGTGAAGTGGCCGTAGCCGGTGGGCAAATGCAGCGTGCCCAACGCGGCCTGGGTCGTGGTGGCGGTTTGGTAGACCTGCGCACTGGGTTGGTCAAATTCGCGCGCAATGCGGGCCAGCACGCGCAGTTGCCGACTGGCCAGCTCGCCATACGGCACCGCCACGCGCAGCATCGGCGCGTAGCGCTGCAGATACCAGCCGTTTTGCAGCCGCAGCGGGCGAAAGTCATCGTCGCTGAGTTGGCCGAGCTGATTGCGCTCTAACTGGTCGCGGTACTGGGCGGCGCGCTGACGCACGAATTGGCGGTCAAAGTCGGTGTATTGGTACATGGTGAATTTAAGTCAAAAGACAGAGCCGATGATTGAACGAGGGCGGATTGTGCTGCAAAGTCTCACAAGGCGATGAGTTTGGTGCCGGCATAGGCCAGCAGCACCGACAGCAGGGAGCGAATCACGCGCTCGGGAATGCGCGCCATCAGGAGCGAGCCCACCCAGATGCCGGGAATCGAACCCGCCAGCAGTTTGACCAGCAAGGGCCAGTCGACCGATCCCAGCGAGGCGTGGCCCAGCCCCGCCACCAAGGTCAGCGGCACGGCATACGCAATATCGGCAGCCACAATGCGCGGCAACGGCAGCAAGGGGTACAACACCATCAGCACCGTGACGCCAATGGCACCGGCGCCGACGGAGGTGAGGGTAACGAGCGTGCCAATCACCGCGCCAAACAGCAGCGGCAGGCTCCAGTGCAGCGGTGTGGCGGCCAGCGCCTCCTGGCCGGGTGCCACCGAAGTTGGAGCCGTCTTGCCACGCACGGCCTTGTACAAAGTGGCGGCCGCCGTGAGCAGCAGGGCCACGCCCAAGGTGGTGGTCATCAGTTGCTGGACCGCGGTGCTGGTCGCGCCAAAGCGATCAAGGACAAACAAGGTCAGTAAAGCTGCCGGAATGCTGCCCGCCGAGAGGTGAAACACCACGCGCCACTCCACCTGGCGCGCGCGCGCCATTTTGATCGTGCCGCCCATTTTGGTAAACGCTGCAAACAACAGATCGGTGCCGATGGCCAGGTAAGGTTTGACGCCAAACAGGAAAATCAGGATGGGCGTCATCAGCGAGCCGCCGCCGACGCCGGTGAGGCCCACCACCATTCCGACAAAAAAACCGGCAAAAATAAAAGCGAGGTCTTGCATAGGAGGCAGACTAAAGGCAAGTCTTTATATTTCAAACTATCTTTTGATGATTTAGATATGCGATCTGGATATAAAGGGGGCTTCATTCGCAGGAAGTGGCGTGATTTCAAGTTTGAAGAGTGCCTGAATTTTGCTGCTACAATTTGCGGCTGATAACAATTCAGGCGCATAGCTCAGCTGGTTAGAGCACCACCTTGACATGGTGGGGGTCGTTGGTTCGAGTCCAATTGCGCCTACCAAATTTGGTAATAAAAAAGCACTTAGCGTTTCCGCTAAGTGCTTTTTTATTGTGGGCCATCAGCTATGACGAATTTTTGTGAACCGATGCAAAAGGGTCAAGCGCTGCCGACGCCGGGCTGGGCGCGATTTCATTCAATGCGCCGGGCTCTGTGGCAAGCCACAGGGGTTGTATCCGACTGTCATGCAACGCAACGGATGCTTGCCACAAGGACCAGTCAGATTCTTCATTGCCTTCAACCACTTCAGGCACAGGGAGAGGCCGCGGCATTAGTCGCCTCTCCTTCGTTGTGGATGAAGTTTTGGTGTCTACTTCTGTTTGCGCTGGTCTGGCCTGTGCAGCTTTTGAATTCTTGAAAAAATTCAACATGGGTGCCCTTCTCCTTTGACTTTGGTCCTATATCCCACCCTCTGGTAACCTATTATCCATGCAGAAGGGAACATTCGTTACCAGCCCAAAGAAACCCAGCTGGTTAGAAGGTCTGTCGTGGTGGATGGTCTTTTGCCCAATCCCTGCGCAAGCGCACTGGGCCAACCGGCTGCTCAGAGCATTTTCTCCAGAAACGCCCGGGTCCGGGGATGCGCGGGGGCCGCAAACAGCTCACGGGCGGGACGCGCTTCGACAATGGTTCCGCCGTCCATGAAGACGACACGCCCAGCCACTTCACGGGCAAATGCCATTTCATGCGTGACCACAATCATCGTCATGTGCTCCTCGGCCAATTCGCGCATGGTGTTGAGCACTTCGCCAGTGAGCTCAGGATCGAGCGCCGAGGTCGGCTCGTCGAACAGCATGATGTCGGGCTCCATGGCCAAGGCCCGCGCGATGGCCACGCGCTGCTTCTGGCCACCGGACAGGCGCGAGGGGTAACTGTCGCGCTTGTCAAACAGGCCTACCTTGCGCAACAAGGCCTCGGCCTTGGGGACGATATCAATCAGGCGCGCCGTCTTCACGGTCAGCGGCGCCTCAATGATGTTTTGCAGCACGGTCAGATGGGGGAACAAGTTGAAGTGCTGAAAGACCATGCCCATCTTCCTGCAAACGCGGCGGATGTCGGCTTCCGGCACGTAGTGGCAATGGCCAGCGGCATCGGTGGTCACCAGCGCCTCGCCTTCAATTTCTATGCTGCCGCGGTGGATGCTCTCCAAATGGATCAGACAGCGCAGGAAGGTGCTCTTGCCCGAGCCTGAGGGACCGATGACGGCGAGCACCTCGCCCTTGTTGACGTCCAGCGAGACTCCTTTGAGCACTTCCACCGAACCGAAACGCTTGTGCACATCGACTGCGCGAATCATCGGATTAATCATCATAGACAGCGTATTTTTTTTCCAGGCGCTGGAAGCCGTAGGTCAGCACCAGGGTCATGATCAGATAAAAGGCCGCAGCCACCACGAAGGGCATCGTCGTGAAATCGCGCTGAACAATGCCGCGTGCCGCGCGCAGCAGGTCGTTCATTGCCAGCACATAAATCAGCGATGTGTCCTTGACCAGCGTGATGGTCTCGTTGCTCATCGGCGGCAGGATCCGCTTGAGTACTTGCGGCAGCACGATGCGGCGCATGGTTTGGGGATAGGTCAGACCCAAGACCTGGGCGCCTTCGTATTGGCCCCGGTCAATCGACTGGATACCGGCGCGAAATATTTCCGCAAAATAGGCCGAGTAGTTCAACACAAAGGCGAGGATGGCCGACGGAAAATCGGGCAGACGCACACCAATGACCGGAATGAAGGGCAAGGCAAAGTAGATGAACAGCATCTGCAGCATCAGCGGCGTGCCGCGCATCAGCCAGATATAGCCGTTGACCAGGCCACTCAGAAAACCAAAGCGTGAAATTCGGATCAGGGCCAAACCGAGACCCAGCGGTACCGCGAGCAGCAGCGTGATCAGGAAGACCTGGAGCGTGACGCCGCTGCCCTGCAGCAAGGGGGGCAAGATGTCGGCAAGGTAGTTCATGGGGAAGTTTCAGAGCCCAGAAATAAAAATCCGGCCGGGTAGACGCACAGGGCGTCTACCGAATGGCCGGGTGACGGGTGGCAGTCCCGGAACGGGAGCGGCTTATTTCTTGACGATGTCCTTGCCAAACCACTGGGTCGAAATCTTGGCGGCGGTGCCATCGGCCTTCATGTCGTTCAGTGCCTTGTCCAACTTGGCGGCCAGCTCGGTGTCACCCTTGCGTGTGCCGACGCCATAGTCTTCGGTTCCGAAATTTTCATCGAGCACACGGTACTCACCCGGCTTCTTGGCGGTGTAATAGCGTCCGACGACTTCATCCACCACCAGCGCATCCAGACGCCCGACAGAGAGATCCATCAGCGCGGTGACGTTGTCACCGAACTTCTTGAGTTCCTTGATCGATTTGGCTGTAGCCGCATCCTTTTGAATGGCTTCAACCGCGCTGCTGCCCTCCTGCACACCCACGATCGCGCCGGACAGCTGCGCCTTGGCCTTGATCGGCGACTTCTCGGCCACCACGATGATCTGGCGGTTCTCCAAGTAGGGCTTGGTAAACAGGATGTTGGCCTTGCGTTCTTCGGTGATGGTCAGGCCGTTCCACAGCACATCGATGCGATTGCCATTGAGTTCGGCTTCCTTGGCGTTCCAATCGATCGGCTTGAAGCTCACCGCCGCACCGAGACGCTTGCCCGCCTCTTTGGCCAGATCGATGTCAAAGCCAATCAGCTCGTTCTTGTCATTGCGAAAACCCATCGGCGGGAAATTGTCATCCAGGCCAATAACAATCGCTTTGGCAGGTGCCGTTGGCGGTACTGCGGGCGCTTCCTTCTTGCCGCAACCCGTCAACACCAGCGCAGCCATCAGGCCAGCCATCAACCACAAAACATGTTTTTTCATTTGTTTTCCCAATTGTGAAAAGTTTACGCATGATCAAGGTGCATCAAGCAACAGGCCCCTGTGGCAACGCGCCTAGCCGCCCGGCCCAGTCCTTGTCCAAGCCGATGTATTTTAGCGGCAACCCAGCGCTGCCTTTTGCCGTGCCCACGCCCGGGAAAATGCTTTAAACCTCGAACGCGGTCTCCAGCACCCGCCCGGCCTCAATCGTGATGCAGCGGGCACAGCGCGACGCAATGGCGCGGTCATGGGTAACCAGCACCAGCGTGGTGCCGAGCTCGCGGTTCAGGTCAAACATCAATTCCATCACTTTTTCACCGGTGGCAAAGTCCAGGCTGCCGGTGGGCTCATCGGCCAGCAGCAGCGCCGGTTTGACGACAAAAGCGCGCGCCAGCGCCACCCGCTGCTGCTCGCCGCCACTCAACACCTTGGGGTAATGGCCCAGGCGCTCGGACAGGCCGACGCGCGCCAGCATGTCGGTCGCGGCCTGGCGGGCATCACGCCTGCCCGCCAGTTCGAGTGGCAGCATCACGTTCTCCAGCGCCGTGAGATTGCCAAGCAATTGAAAGCTCTGAAACACAAAGCCGACTTTTTCGGCCCGCACGGCCGCGCGCTCGTCTTCATTGATGGCAAACAAGTCCTGCCCGGCCAGCCGCACCGTACCGCGGCTGGGCGTGTCCAGACCCGCAATGATTGACAACAGCGTGCTTTTGCCGGAACCCGAAGCCCCCACAATGGCGACTGTTTCCCTGGCATTCAACGCAAAATCAATATCGCGCAAAATGTCGAGCGTGCCGGTGGAATCGGTTACCGACTTGAACACGTGGTCAACAGAAATAATTGAATCAAACATGAGGCTTTCTTTGTATCGAACTGACGAGCATCGGCGACACTTTATCGCCACCGGGGTACTGGCTGCTGTGGCGGGGGTATCGGGTTTATCGCCGGCAAGGGCCGTAGCCCCGGCCCCCAAAACTTTCCAATCCAGAAAAATCCTGGTGCTGGGCGATTCATTGAGTGCCGAGTATGGTCTTAAACGTGGCAGCGGCTGGGTGGCGTTGCTGGAGCGCCAGCTGAAAGCAGAAAAAATACTCGCCGTCGTGATCAACGCCAGTATCAGCGGCGACACCAGCTCCGGTGGACGCTCGCGGCTCGGGCCGCTGTTGGCCCAACACCAGCCCACCCATGTGATCATTGAACTCGGTGGCAACGACGCACTGCGGGGCTTGCCGCTGGAGCTCACCCGCAACAACTTGACTGAGATGGCGCAAGCGGCGCAACAGGCGGGCGCCAAAGTGCTGCTGATCGGCATGCAGGTGCCCCCTAACTATGGCAAAGACTACGGCGAGCGCTTTGCCGCGCTGTTTGCCAGCGTGGCCAAAGCCAGGCGCGCGGCGCTGGTGCCGTTTTTGCTCAAGGGCGTGGCCGACGACGGCAGCACCCGCCTGTTTCAAGCCGACCGCATCCACCCCAAGGAAGAGGCCCACCCCCTGATGTTGGCCAATGTCTGGCCCGAACTGAAAAAAATCCTGTAATGAGCCTCAACACCCTGCCTGCTACCGAGCTCATCACACGTTTGCATGAGTTTGACACCGTTATCGACGCCCGCAGCCCGGGCGAATTCGACGAGGATCATCTGCCCGACGCCGTCAACTGGCCGACGCTCAACAACGAAGAACGCCGCGCTATCGGCACCCTGTACAAACAGGTCAATGCCTTTGAGGCCAAAAAGCGCGGTGCTGCCATCGCGGCGCGCAATATTGCAGCGCACATTGAACGTGCAGTGATCGACAAAGCCAAAGACTGGCAACCGCTGGCCTACTGTTGGCGTGGCGGCCAACGCAGCGGCGCGTTGGCACTGATCTTGAGTCAAATCGGTTTTCGGGTCACGCTGGTCGAAGGTGGCTACAAGGCGTTTCGGGCCGCGCTGGTGCAGGACATTCCACGGCTGGTCCGTGGCCTGGACTGGCGCGTGATCTGTGGCACCACGGGTTCAGGCAAAACGCGCCTGCTGCAAGTCCTGGCGGCTCAAGGGGCGCAAGTGGTCGATCTGGAAGCACTGGCCCGGCACCGCAGCTCGGTGCTCGGTGCCATTCCAGGGCAGTTGCAGCCCACCCAAAAGCGCTTTGACACGCTGGTGTGGCAAGCCTTGCGGCCGCTTGACCCGACGCGCCCGGTCTTCATCGAGAGCGAAAGCAAAAAGGTGGGCAATGTGGCGGTGCCCACCGCGCTGATCGAGGCCATGCGCCAGAGCCCTTGTCTCAACCTGGTGTTGCCGGACGCCGAGCGCGTTGCCTTGCTGATGGAAGACTACAGTTTTTTTGTCCACGACGTGGAGAGTTTTTGCGAACGCCTGCAGGTACTGACCGAGTTCAAGGGCCGGGTGCTGGTGCAGGGTTGGCAGCGCCAAGTACGCGCTGGCAACATCGCCCCGGTGGTGCAAGACCTGCTCACGCTGCACTACGATCCGACCTATCTGCAGTCGATGCAGCGCAACTTTTTACGCTATGCAGATGCAAAAATAATAGCGCCTAAAGACCATTCGACGGTGGCTATGGCTCTTTTAGCTCAAGAAATTATGGAAAAAGCGCTATAAGAAAAAGCGCGCCATGGCGATGGCCGTTTCAAGCAAGCGCTTCCATCAACTCCATCTCGATTTCAATTTGTGCACGGTTGTGTTGCAGCTCCGGCCCCTCAATCAGGAAGGTGTCGTCCACGCGTTCCCCCAAGGTATTGATTTTTGCCAGCTGCAGGTTGATGTTATGCCGCGCCAGCACCCGTGCCACGCAGTACAGCAGCCCGACCCGGTCACTGGCGGAGATGTTGAGCAGCCAGCGCTGCCCTTTTTCATCCGGGCGCAGGGTGACCCGGGGCGTGATCGGGAAGCTCTTGACCCGCCGTGATACCCGCCCGCGACTCGGCAGCGGCAGCGGCCCGGCGTTGGCCAGGACGCGACTGAGCTCGATCTCCACCATACTGGTCAGTTCGCGATAGTGTTCGGGCAGGTTTGACGTGACCACCTGAAAAGTGTCCATGGCGTAACCGTTGCTGGCGGTGTGCACGCGCGCGTCCAGGATGCTGAAGCCGCCTTGGTCAAAATAGCCGCAGATGCGGGCAAACAGGTCGGGCTGGTCGGGTGTGTAGACCACCACCTGCAGTCCTTCGCCCACCGGTGACTTGCGCGCGCGCACGATCGGTTTGCCGGCGCCTACGTGGCGCGAGAGTTGCCGGGTGTGCCAGGCGATGTCGGCGGCATCGTGACGCAAAAAATAGCCCACGTCCAGTGTTTCCCACAGGCGTTTGTGGGCTTCAAACGG
Source organism: Gammaproteobacteria bacterium (assembly GCA_025359085.1). Lineage (GTDB taxonomy): Bacteria > Pseudomonadota > Gammaproteobacteria > Burkholderiales > Burkholderiaceae_C > Rhodoferax. The sequence continues at coordinate 17,484 of JANYHL010000121.1, read as the reverse complement.
CTGGGCATGCAGGGCCAGCAAAATCAGCGCCTCGCGCTTGCGGGCCTCGACTTCATCGTGCGGATCGGGCGCGTGGCCGCCCAGCACCCGCAAGGTCAGGCGATACAGGTCTTCCAGCAACTTGCCTTTCCAGGCGTTCCACACTTTGGGCGAGGTGCCGCGAATGTCGGCCACGGTAAACAGGTACAAAGCGGTCAGATAGCGCTCATTGACCACACGTTTGGCAAACGCGGCAATGACGTCGGGGTCGCTCAGGTCGGATTTTTGCGCCACCCGGCTCATCGTCAGGTGCTCTTGCACGATGAATTCGACCAGTTGGGTGTCTTCTTTTGGGAAGGCGTGCTGTTTGCAGAATCGGCGTGCCTCGGCAGCGCCCAGTTCCGAGTGGTCGCCGCCGCGCCCTTTGGCGATGTCGTGAAACAGCGCCGCCGTGTACAAAATCCAGGGTTTGTCCCAGCCGGCGGCCAGCTGGGAGCAAAACGGGTACTCGTGGGCGTGCTCGACGATAAAGAAGCGCCGCACATTGCGCAACACCATCAGGATGTGCTGATCGACCGTGTAGACATGAAACAGGTCGTGCTGCATCTGGCCCACAATCCGCCGAAACGCCAGGAGGTAGCGCCCCAGCACCGAGGTCTGGTTCATCAGTCGAATCGCGTGGGTGATGCCGTTGCGCTGCATCAACATCTGTTTGAAGATGTCGCGGTTCACCGGGTCGTTGCGAAATTTTCCATTCATCAGGTCACGGGCGTTGTAGAGCGCGCGCAGGGTGCGTGCCGACAGCCCTTTCAGGCCGACCGTGGTCTGATAAATCAGGAAGGTTTCCAGAATCGCGTGCGGCTCGCGCTGGTACAAGTCGTCGCTGGCCACTTCTACCATCCCCGCCTTGTCATAAAAACGGGCATTGATGGCTTGCAGCGCGTGGGTCGAGGGGTTCAGTCGCTCTTCAATATTGAGCAGCAAAATCTGATTGAGCTGGGTCACCGCCTTGGCTGACCAGTAATAGCGTTTCATCAGCGCTTCACTCGGGCGCGCAAATGCACGGGTGTCGGCACTGGCTGGGGGTGCCTCAAAGCCAAAAGACTCAGCCATGGCGTTTTGCAAATCAAACACCAGCCGGTCTTCGCGTCGGCGCGCCAGCAAATGCAGGCGTGCGCGAATCAGCCGCAACACCGCTTCGTTGTGCTTGATCTGCTTGACTTCAAAGGCGGTGGCGAGGCCGCTTTGGGCCAGCGCATCCCAATCGTTGCCGTAGCCCGCCGCCTTGGCCACCCACAGAATGACCTGCAAATCACGCAGGCCGCCCGGTGACTCCTTGCAGTTGGGTTCCAGTGCGTAAGGGGTATCTTCAAATTTGCTGTGACGCTGGCGCAGTTCCAGCGTCTTGGCGATAAAAAAAGCCTGAGGATCGATTGCTGAAAAAAACTGGTGCTCGAATCCGGTGAACAGCTCGGCGCTGCCCGTGATCAGCCGGGCTTCCAGCAGCGAGGTCTGCACGGTGACGTCGCGGGCGGCTTCCTCCAGGCATTCGGCGACCGTGCGCACGCTGGAACCGATCTCCAGCCCGGCGTCCCAGCAGCTGCCAATGAAGCTTTCGATGCGGGCCTTGAGTTGCGCGTCGTTGGCGGGTGACTGCGCGTCGGGCAACAGCACCAGCACGTCGACATCGGAGTAGGGAAACAGCTCGCCACGCCCAAAGCCACCGACGCCGACCAAGGCAAAAGAACGGGTAAAACCGGCGCGCCGCCACAGTACTTTGAGCGTTGTATCGGCCAGCGCCGAGAGTTTTCCGAGCGTGGCGCGAACACCGCGCGTGGTGGTCCCGGGCGACGCAATGGATTCCAGGATGGTAGATTTTTGCGCCCGGTAATGGCTGCGCAGCGCTTGCAGGTCGGTCATGCGGGGCTCAATAGTGCGTCCATCGCTGGCTGGCTGAGCGACGGCATGGTGGATCAGCTCATGACTGGCAAGGCAGCCGCCGGCATCGGTACAAAGGACGGAATCGCCGGGCCACCGGCCGACAGGGTCAGCACCTCGTAGCCGGTCGGCGTGACCAGCACCGTGTGCTCCCACTGCGCTGACAGCGAGCGGTCTTTGGTGACGATGGTCCAGCCGTCGCCCAGCTCCTTGATTTCCTTGCGCCCGACGTTCAGCATCGGCTCAATCGTGATCGTCATGCCCGCCTTGAGCTGCTCCAGGGTGCCAGGCCGGCCATAGTGCAGGATCTGCGGCTCTTCGTGAAAATTGCGACCGATGCCGTGGCCACAAAACTCCCGCACCACGCTCAGGCCCTGGCCTTCGGCAAAAGTCTGGATGGCGTGGCCAATGTCGCCCAGGTAGGCGCCGGCCTTGACCTTGACAATGCCGCGCCACATCGCCTCATAGGTCAGATGGCATAACCGTTTGGCCGCGACCGACACATTACCCACCATGAACATGCGGCTGGAGTCGCCATGCCAGCCGTCCTTGATGACGGTGACGTCAATATTGACGATATCGCCTTTTTTGAGCGGCTTGTCATTCGGAATGCCGTGGCAGACCTGGTGATTGATCGACGTGCAAATGGATTTGGGGTAGGGGTTGTGGCCGGAGGGTGCGTAATTGAGGGGCGCTGAAATGGCATCCAGCACTTGCGTGGTGTGCTCTTCGGCCAGCAGGTCGATCTCATTGGTGGTGACGCCAGGCTGGATGAACGGGGTCAGGTAGTCCAGCAGTTCGCCCGCCAGGCGGCCTGCCACGCGCATGCCGGCAATGCCGTCGGCGTCTTTGTAAGTAATGCTCATGGAACAAGATTATCCCATCGTGCAGGGCTTGGCGCTGGCTGCGCTGACATAGCCCTTTGACCGGCGGGCGAGCAGCGACAGGTAAAATTGGCGGGCTTTGGAATCGGTGGCCCGCGCGGCGTGTCCCTGAGCCAATCTCCATCCGTCAGTTCTCTTATCCAGGCCCCCACAGTGACCCTGCACATCACCCCCTTCGAGGGCGGCTGCGCCCTCAGCCCGTTCCGTGTCCAACAGCTGCTGCCCAGCTTGCAGGCGATTGACGACAAGATCAAGGGCTTGGCCGCACGTTTTGTGCATCTGGTCACCTCGGAGGGCGCCCCGGCGCCCGTGCTCCAAGACCAGTTGACCGCCTTGTTGACCTATGGCGAGCCCTACGTCGGGCCGAACGACGGCGCCGTGATCGTGGTGACGCCGCGTTTTGGCACGGTGTCACCCTGGGCCTCCAAAGCGACCGACATCGCGCACAACTGCGGCTTGGCGGTGCGCCGGGTCGAACGGGTGGTGGAGTACCGCCTCACTTTGAGAAGCGGCTTGCTGGGCAAGAAGCCGACTTTGTCTGAGGCGCAACTGGCGCTCATTGGCACGCTGCTGCACGACCGCATGACCGAGAGCGTGATGTTTGACCGCGCTGGGGCGCTGGGACTGTTCACCGAGCTGCCCGCCGCACCGATGGCGCATGTGGACGTGCTGCACGGTGGTCAGGCGGCGCTGATGGCGGCCAACCGCCAGTTCGGTTTGGCGCTGGCGTTGGATGAAATCGACTACCTGGTGCAGGCCTTCACGCATTTGCAGCGCAACCCGACCGACGTCGAGTTGATGATGTTTGCGCAGGCCAACAGCGAGCACTGCCGCCACAAAATCTTCAATGCCGCGTTCACGATTGACGGCGTGGCGCAAGACATGAGCCTGTTCGGCATGATCCGCCACACGCACCAGACCAATCCGCAGCACATGCTGGTGGCGTACTCGGACAACGCCTCGGTCATGGAAGGTGTGCAAGTAGAAAGATTTTTGGCTAAATCGGCCTCTAGCCCCCGTGGAATAAGCGTTAGCAGCTATCAAAAACAAAGTGCTACTCATCACATCCTGATGAAGGTGGAAACCCACAACCATCCAACCGCGATCTCTCCCTTCCCCGGTGCCGCCACCGGTGCCGGTGGCGAGATTCGCGACGAAGGCGCCACCGGGCGCGGCTCCAAGCCCAAAGCCGGTTTGACCGGTTTTACCGTCTCTAAACTCTGGCCCGATTCTTTCCCCGTTCCAGACTCATCCTCCGTTCGCCCAGCTCAGCCTGAACGGCCCACTGCTTATGGCAAGCCGGACCACATTGCCAGCCCCTTGCAGATCATGATCGAAGGCCCGCTGGGCGGCGCGGCGTTCAACAACGAGTTCGGTCGCCCCAATCTGCTGGGTTACTTTCGCGAGTACGAGCAGGGTTTGCGTTATTCGGTGACTGACGCGGCTGGAGAATCAGTGTCGATGCGAGAGCAGCGCGGCTACCACAAGCCGATCATGATCGCGGGCGGCCTGGGCGTGATCGACGCCACACAGACGCACAAGATTGAATTCCCGGCCGGCAGCTTGCTGATCCAGCTGGGGGGGCCAGGCATGCGCATCGGCATGGGCGGCAGCGCTGCCAGTTCCATGGCCACCGGCGCCAACGCGGCCGAACTCGACTTTGATTCGGTGCAGCGCGGCAACCCCGAGATTGAACGCCGGGCGCAGGAGGTCATCAACCAGTGCTGGATTTTGGGCAATGACGGCGGCGCGGACGGCAAAGGCAACCCCATCCTGGCGATCCACGACGTCGGTGCGGGCGGCTTGAGCAATGCCTTTCCCGAGCTCACCAACGACGCCGGGCGGGGTGCCCGCTTTGACCTGCGCGCCGTGCCGCTGGAAGAATCCGGCATGGCGCCGAAAGAAATCTGGTGCAACGAGAGCCAAGAGCGCTACGTGCTGGCTATTGCGCCCGAGTCTTTGGCGCTGTTCACGGCGCTGTGCGAGCGCGAACGCTGCCCGTTTGCCGTGGTGGGCGTGGCGACTGAAGAACGAGATCTCGTGCTGACTGATGAGCCCGCCGCCGTGCGCCGCGCCGGGCCGCCCCAAGCAAGCACAGCCCCCTCGGGGGGCAGCGCCGTACACGAAGTGACAAGCGTGGGGGCACCAGTACACATGCCGATGAACGTGCTGCTGGGCAAACCGCCCAAGATGCACCGTGATGTGAAAACGATGGTGCGCAGCTTTGCGCCGGTCAATCTGACCGGTGTCGGTCTGCAACAAGCCTGCATCGATGTGCTGGCCAGCCCGACTGTCGCGTCCAAGCGTTTTCTGATCACCATTGGTGACCGCACGGTGGGCGGTTTGAGCCACCGCGACCAGATGGTCGGCCCGTGGCAGGTGCCGGTGGCGGACTGCGCCGTCACGCTGGCCGATTTCAAGGGTTTCGCCGGTGAGGCCATGAGCATGGGTGAGCGCACCCCGCTGGCCACGGTGAACGCGCCCGCCAGCGGCCGCATGGCGGTGGCCGAGGCCATCACCAACTTGCTGGCAGCGCCGATTGAGTTGTCGCGCGTCAAGCTGTCGGCCAACTGGATGGCCGCCTGTGGCGAGCCGGGCGAAGACGCCGCGCTTTACGCCACGGTGAAAGCCGTCGGGCTGGAACTGTGCCCCGCTTTGGGTATTTCCATCCCGGTCGGCAAAGATTCACTCTCCATGCGCACGCAATGGCAAGACGAGCAGGGCGCCAAAAAGGTGACGTCGCCGGTGTCGCTGATCGTCACCGCCTTTGCCACGCTGGCTGATGTGCGCGGCACGTTGACACCGCAGCTGGACGCGCTGGAGGACACCACGCTGCTGCTGGTGGACCTGGGGCGCGGCCAGAACCGCATGGGGGGCAGCATATTGGCGCAAACGCTGGGCCAGTTGGGCGACGAGGTGCCTGATCTGGATCACCCGCAAGACCTGGTGAACCTGGTCAACGCCGTCAACGCCTTGCGCGCGCAGGGGCAGATTCTGGCCTACCACGACCGCAGCGATGGCGGCCTTTTTGCTTCTGTGGTGGAGATGGCGTTTGCCGGCCACATCGGCGTCGCGCTCAATGTGGACCTGCTGGTGTTAGAGGGCGATGGCATCTCAGACAGCCGCATGGACTACGGCGACGCCAAAAACTGGGCCGGTCAGGTCAGTGGTCGGCGCGATGAACTCACGCTCAAAGCCCTGTTCAGCGAAGAGCTGGGTGTCGTGCTGCAAGTGCGCACCGCGCAGCGCAACGAGGTGATGCAAACCCTGCGCGCGCATGCCTTAAGCAAATACAGCCACGTCATCGGCAAAACCCGCCCGGTCGATTCAACTATTCAGGCCGGGGTCGGCGAGGTGCAGGTGTGGCGCGACGCAAAGCAAGTATTCAGCGCCAAATTGCAGGACCTGCACCAGGTTTGGGACGCCACCAGCTGGAAGATTTGCCAGGCGCGCGACAACCCGGTCTGCGCCGCCGCCGAGCACGCCGCCGCCGGTGACCCGCTGGACCCGGGTTTGCATCTAAAATTTATGTCAAATCAGGCGCTAGCCACCGTCGAATATGCGCTATCCGCTATTAAATCAGTAGCTAGTCCCGCGCTCCTGCTGACACGCCCCAAAGTGGCGGTGCTGCGCGAGCAGGGCGTCAACTCGCATGTCGAGATGGCCTACGCCTTTACCGAGGCCGGCTTCGAAGCGTTTGACGTGCACATGACCGACTTGCAAAGTGGCCGCGCCAAGCTGGCCGACTTCAAGGGCGTGGTCGCTTGCGGCGGCTTCTCTTATGGCGACACGCTGGGCGCCGGCATCGGCTGGGCGCGCTCCATCACCTTCAACCAAGGTCTGGCGGATCAGTTCAAGGCCTTCTTTGCGCGCACCGACACATTCGGTCTGGGCGTGTGCAACGGCTGCCAGATGTTTGCCGAACTGGCCGACATCATCCCAGGCGCGCAAGACTGGCCGCGCTTCACCACCAACCAGAGCGAGCGCTTCGAAGCGCGTCTCTCCATGGTTGAAGTGCTGGAATCGCCGTCGCTGTTCTTCGCTGGCATGGCGGGCCACCGTTTGCCGATTGCGGTGGCGCACGGCGAGGGCTACGCCAACTTCAAGCAGCGCGGCAACGCTGACAAAGCCCTCGCCGCGATGCGCTTCACCGACAACTTTGGAGCCGCGACCGAGGCCTACCCGTTCAACCCGAACGGCAGCCCCGGCGGTCTGACGGCGGTGACCACGCTGGACGGCCGCTTCACCGCCATGATGCCGCACCCCGAGCGGGTGTTTCGCAATATCCAGATGAGCTGGACCAAGGGTGACCCGGCCGCGTTCAGCGCCTGGATGCAGTTGTGGGTCAATGCGCGAAAATGGATAGGATAATTGGAAAATCCCGGCGTGCTTCAAACCAGGCCTTAACACCTTGAGCGATCAGTCCATGGCACCCGGATCATTTTTTGCCCGACCTCGCCTAAGCTTCTTGCGGGGCGTCCCAGCCGCAATGCATCCTCGATAGATACAGACCAACGATGAAGACACCCCTTTTCTTTTTGAAAATGATCCCTGCTCTTGTGGCCTTGACGCTGGGGGGCTGCTCTGGCAAGAACGACGTCGCAGCACCAGCGGCTCCTGCCACCGCCAGCAGTGCGCCGGTGAGTGCCGCATCGGCTCCCGTGGCTCCGGTGACGGTCACCACGGTGCGCGCTTTGCGTCGAGATTTTCCGGTGCTGCTCAAGGCCAGCGGCAGTGTCACCCCGTTGGCCAGCGTGGAGGTCAAGGCGCAGGTCACCAGCGTGGTGACCCAGGTTCATTTCAAGGAGGGACAATTTGTCAAGGCGGGTGACCTGTTGTTCACGCTTGATTCGCGCACCGATGAAGCCAACGTGGCCAAGGCCCGGGCCCAATTGGCCAAGGACCAGGCCGCGCTCGCCGATGCCAGGCGGCAGTTTGAGCGGGCCAAGCAACTCTTGGCGCAAAACTTTATCTCGCAAGGCGCACTTGATAGCAATCAGGCCCAAGTCGATGCCCAACTGGCCACCGTGGCCGCTGATCAGGCCGCGATTGATGCCGCCCGCGTGGCACTTTCTTTTGACCGGATCGTGGCGAAAAAATCAGGACGGGCGGGCGCCGTGAATGTGTTCCCCGGCAGCGCCGTGCAGGCCAACCTGACCACCCTGGTGACCCTCACGCAGCTGGACCCCATTGCGGTAGCCTATAGCCTGCCGCAGCGCAATCTGCCAGGCGCCTTGTCAGCGCTGCAAGCGGGGGGCGCGCCCGTGATGGCGACCTTGCCGGACGGCGGCGGCAGTTATAACGGACGTCTTCAATTTGTGGATAACGCCGTCGATCCCAATTCAGGGACGGTCAAAGTTAAAGCTGTTTTTGACAACCGCGAAGGCAAGCTCTGGCCCGGCGCCTTTGTCGAGGTTACCCAGACCGCCAAAACCATCAAGGACGCTGTGGTGGTGCCGCAAGCGGCCCTGATTCAAGGCGCACGGGGGACCGTGGTTTATGTTGTGGAAGAAGGCAAAGCGGTGTTGAAACCAGTGCAACTCATTGACGCCCAAGTCAATGAGGCCGCCGTGACCGGGGTGAAAGCGGGAGATGCCATTGTGCTGGATGGCCGACAAAATCTTCGTCCCGGTACGCCGGTCGTCGAGCGCGCCAAAGCCCCGGCCGGGGATTCAACCCCCAAGACAAAAACAGCAGAGCCATGAACTTATCCGAGCTTTTTATCCGCCGTCCGGTGATGACGGTGCTGCTCAACATCGCCGTGGTGCTGGCCGGGGTTATTGGATTTCAAAATATTCCTGTGGCGGCGCTGCCCAGTTACGACACCCCGGTGATCAACGTCTCGGCGTCATTGCCCGGGGCCAACCCGGAAACCATGGCCAGTTCGGTGGCGCTGCCGCTGGAGAAACAGTTTCAGACCGTGCCGGGACTGAAACTCATCAGCTCGACCAGCACGCTCGGCAATACGTCTCTCACGCTGGAATTTGATGAAGGACGCAATATTGATGCGGCAGCGGTCGATGTGCAGGCGGCGCTGCTGCGGGCGCAGCGCTCGCTACCGGCTGACATGACTTCGCCGCCAGCCTACCGCAAGGTCAACCCGGCGGACGCCCCGGTGCTGCTGATTGCGCTGACCTCACCTTCGCTGGCGCCGTCTGATTTGCAGGATTACGCTGAACATTTAATTTCTCCCGTGCTCTCCACCCTTGATGGCGTGGCGCAGGTCAATATCTTTGGCTCCAAGCGCTTTGCGGTGCGGGTGCGGGTGCAACCCGATGCGTTGGCCGCGCGCAATATCGGGCTCGACGAACTGAGTGCCGCCTTGCGGGCTGCCAATGTCAACACGCCGGTCGGCACCTTCGACGGGCCGCGACAAACATTGACTCTGCAGGCCAACCGGCAGCTGAAAAATGCCGCTGATTTTTCGGACCTGATTGTGAGCAATCGCGGTGGTAATCCGGTGCGGCTCAAAGACGTGGCGCGGGTCGAAGACAGTCTGGAGACGCTCAAGAGTTGGGCCACCCTGAATGGCGAAAACTCCATCACGGTGGCGATCCAGCGCCAACCCGGTGCCAACACGGTTCGGGTGGTTGATGCGGTGCGCGCAGCCTTGCCCAAGTTGCTGGCTCAAATGCCGCAGTCGGTCAAGCTCACGCCGGTCAACGACCGCTCGGTCTCCGTGCGTGATGCGCTGCATGACGTCACGCTCACCCTGCTGGGCACGATTGCACTGGTGGTGCTGGTGATTTTTTTATTTTTGCGTCGCTTTGTCGCCACCGTCATTCCTGCCTTGTCACTACCGGTCTCCCTGATTGGCGCAGTAGCCCTGCTCTGGGGTTTCTCCTACAGCCTGGACAACATCTCTTTGTTGGGGCTGACACTGGCCGTTGGCCTGGTGGTGGACGATGCGATCGTGGTGCTGGAAAACATCATGCGCCACGTCGAAAAAGGGGTGCCACCGTTTCAGGCTGCGCTGCGCGGGGCGCGGGAGGTGGGTTTCACGATTATTTCAATTTCGACCTCACTGATTGCCGTTTTCATTCCGATCTTTTTCATGCCGGGCGTGATCGGTTTGTTGTTCCATGAGTTTGCCGTGGTGGTGGGGCTTGCGATTGTGGTGTCGGCTTTTGTGTCGCTGACGCTGGTGCCCATGCTGGCCAGCCGCTTTTTAAGCGACGAAGCGCACAAAAAACCACCCAATCGACTGGTTCGTTCCTTTGAGCGTGGTTTTGACGCGGTGCTGGCGGTCTATACGCGGCTGCTGGACCAGGCCTTGCGCCACCGCAAATCGGTTTTGGCGGTGGCCACGGCTACTTTTTTCATCACGGCGGTTTTGATGGTGGTGATTCCCAAGGGTTTTTTCCCCGAAGAAGATATCGGACAAATTCAGGTCACCACGGAAGCCTCTGAAGACACCTCGTTTCCCGAGATGGTCCGGCTGCAGGAAAGGGCCGCCGCGATCATTCGCCTGGATCCCAATATTGCTGCGGTGAGCTCTTTCAATGGGGGTAGCGGGGCGCAAAACACAGGGCGCATGTTCGTGACGCTCAAGGCGCTGAACCAGCGTCAGCCGATGAAAAAAGTGGTGGAGGGTCTGCGTCGCAAACTGCGTGATGTGGCAGGCATCAACGTCTTTATGCGCCCGGTGCAAAATTTGCAACTCGGCGGGCGTCAAAGCAAAGCCCAGTTTCAGTACATTTTGCAAAGCGTGCGGGCCGATGAACTCAATGTCTGGGCCACCAAGCTGCAAGACCAACTGCGTGCCAATCCGATGTTCCGCGATGTGACGAGTGATTCGCAGTTGCGCGGTTTGCAGGCGCAGCTCAAAATCGACCGCGACCGGGCCAATGTACTGGGGGTCTCTATTGATGCCATTCGGACCGCGCTTTTCAATGCGTTTGGCGAGCGCCAGGTGTCCACCATTTACCTGCCCACCGACAGCTACCAGGTCATCATGGAAGTGCTGCCAGAGGCCAAGCAGGATGAGAGCGCCTTGGGCGGTATTTATGTGCGCTCATCCACCGGTGCCTTGGTGCCGCTCAGCAGTTTCACCACCATTGAGCGCACGGTCGGACCGACCTCGATCAACCATGTGGGGCAGTTGCAAGCTGTGACGGTGTCCTTCAACCTGGCACCCGGCACTGCGTTGGGCGACGCCACCGCCAAGATCGATGCGGCGCGGGATGCGATCCTGATGCCGACCTCGGTCATTGCCAGTTACGGGGGTGACGCGGCGGTGTTCAAGAATTCTCAGGGCAGTCAGGTCATGTTGATCATTGCCGCCTTGCTGGTGATTTATGTCTTGCTGGGCGTGCTGTACGAGAGCTACATCCACCCCATCACGATTCTGGCGGGCCTGCCCTCGGCGGCCGTGGGGGCACTGGCAACCTTGATGCTGTTTGGTCAGGACCTGACCTTCATTGCCACCATCGGCATCGTGCTGCTTATTGGCATTGTCAAGAAGAACGCCATCATGATGATCGACTTTGCGCTTGATGCGCAGCGCCACCAGGGCATGACGCCCGAAATGGCAATTCGTGAGGCCTGCATTTTGCGTTTCAGGCCCATCATGATGACCACATTGGCCGCACTGATGGGCGCCTTGCCGATTGCGCTGGGTATTGGGGCGGGCGCCGAGTTGCGTCAGCCCTTGGGCTTGGCCGTGGTCGGTGGTCTGGTGTTTTCGCAAGCCATCACGCTGTTTATTACCCCTGTCATTTATCTCGCGCTGGACCGCTTCAGTGGCAGTGGCCCCATCATGAAATACCCTGAAATCGCCCTCGAATCGACTCTCTGAAATAGGGACAAAAGGCGGCCTGCTTCCAACCCGGGTAACACTTCGTGCTTGAATCCGCCAATCACTAAGAATGGGCCCGAAGAAATTTACCAATTTCTTCAAAGGCTTGCTGACCTTCGGGCAATTCCGGGTGATAGATATGCCAGACATGGACCATATGGCGCCAAGTCTGAAAGGTGACCGGTGAACCGGCAACGATAGCCTTGTTGACGTAGCGTCGGCTGTCGTCAAACAGCATTTCCGACTCGCTGGCATGCACCAGCAAGGGCGGCAGTCCAGACAGGTCACCAAAGACCGGCGACAAAACCGGGTTGTTGGGGCGCAGGCGATTCTGCAGCCAGGTGGCCCACAGCAGCACAGTGCGCGGTATCCGGGTCAAGGGCTTGAACAGGGGGCCCAGCATGGGATCCGTGTCCAAATTGTTTTTCAGGCTGGGGCTGCCGAAGGACGCATCGGTGGCAGGCGACAACGCCACGGCGGCATTGGGCGCACGCAGGCCCTGGTCGCGCAGCCAGGCAATCAGGGACAGCGTCAGGTTGCCCCCGGCAGAGTCTCCCGCCACAAAAATAGCCGTGGCCGCCTCTTGACCGGCAGGCCCATGATCTAGCAGCCAACGATAGGCGGTACGGCAATCTTCGATGCCCGCCAGGCGCGGGTGTTCGGGCATCAAACGGTAGTCGATCGCCAATACCGCGGCATTGGCGATTTCAGAAAATTTGCGCGTCAGGCGACGGTGACTCTTGGGGCTGCCCATGGTGAAGGCGCCGCCATGGATGTAGAGCAAACGGCGCCGACTGTCGACCCCGGCCGCCAGCACCCACTCGGCCGCTACACCAGCGGCATCGACAGCCACGATTTGAGTGGTGGTATCGCCGTCGGCGAACAGCTTATCCATGTAGTTGCGCAGCAGCGCCAGGTGCTGGCGACGCGGCGTGTTCTTCAGCGTGGCGGCAATGCCGCCCAGTGAAGCCACCACCGCCTGGTGCGCCTCACTGGGTGCCGTGTCGAGCAAATGGCGTTGACCGACGGGCTGATCAAAAGCGCTCAGGTCAGCGCCTCGCAGATAAAAAAACCCGATCGCCCCGATAACCAGGACCAGGGTCAGAACGCCCAATAGTATTGCAGCCACTTTGGATTTACTTGGTGGTCTTTTTGGCCTTGGGGTAGCCCAGGCGAGCCAGTGCCTGTTTGACGCGCGCATCAAATGCATCACCGACGCTGTTGATACTGTCGTCGACGACCTTGCTGGCGTCGTTGATGCGATGCTTGAGCATATTGGCGTTGCTGTCGATCGTGTTGCGTGCCTGGGATTCTATTTTTTCGCCGGCCTTGACCAAGGCTTCGAAGGCTTTCTCGCCTTTGGTTCCGGTCGAAGTGGTGACCTTGGCCAGTGCGCCCAAACCGGCCAGCCAGATCGCGCGCTGCGAATCGATCAGCTTGAGGGAGGCATCCCGCGTCAAATGCACGACCGAGCTGACTTTTCTGCGGCCTTGCGCGCTCACCTGTTTCAGGGTGGTGGTCTTGGCGGCAGCGTGGGCCTTGGCTTTGGCGAGCGGGGCTTTGGACTTCGGTTTGACGACGACGCCTTTGACCACGGCAGTTTTTGCCGCAGTTTGTTTGACCGCAGGCATGCGGGTGGCTCGACGGGTGGGGGTGGTAGGCATGAACAAATTCCCTTGTGAAGTGTTGAAACGGGCCGTCAACCAAATGCATGGCGGCATCGCGGGCGCCAGTATCTCCCAGCTCCTCTAGGGAAGACACCTTAACCTGGATCAACCGACGGACGTGTTCACGGGCCGCTTGGGAAAGAAGCTGATGGGTACTTCACCCGGGGCTGGCGCGAGCGACTTGATGGTTGGGTGCAACACCGAATTCTTCATCGTTCCCATGACATGCATTTCACACGGTTTGCAATCAAAGCGCAGCGTGAGTTTCTCGCGTCCGTTGATGAGTTGCAATGGCTCGGCCTTGACCGTGCCCTGCACGCCGACCACGCCCTTGGCTTGTTTGGGGCACAGGCTCAAAGAAAAACGCACACAGTGCTTGGTGATCATCAGGCTGACTTCACCCGCTTCTTGCCCTGCCTCATAAGCGGGCGCAATCAGCTTGACGCCGTGGCGGGCGTAAAAGGCATGGGCGGCCTGGTTGAAAACATTGGCCAGATAGCTCAGGGTGTCTTCAGGGTAGGGCGCTGGCGGTTCCACGGCGACGGCGCGTGGCAATCGCCGAAAGGCTTTTTTACGGGCGGCTTCCAGGGCATCAACCGCTTGGCGACGCAAGGGGTTGAGAACGGAGCCGGGCACAAACCAGGCTTGTGAAAAGTCCACTTGCACCGCCAAGACGGTAAAAATGCTGTCACCCATTTTGTTGAGGTTCTCGCGCAGGCGCGCGCTGGCTATTTCCTTCTCTTTGGCCAGTGTGTATGCCATGGCGACGTGGGCGGTGGCCGTCACGCCATCTTCGTCGGTCAGGGTCAGGGCCAGGCCTTGTGCTGTATCTGCCAGTTGTACCCAGACGCCAATGCGCCGGTCGCTGGATTTTTTCTCCAGGCCGCGTACCCACTCGGTATCACGGTTGCGGTTGACTTCGACGCCTTTGCGCAGGTCCTTCAGACCACTCAAGGCGTCTTTGGGAAACACGCGCCAGTGGCCCTTGGCGGCATTCTGGCATTCAGCCCGGTTGATGGCCAAGCCGACCAGCTCTTTTTGCAAGTCGTAGTAGCACAGACCGTCGCCATTGTGCAGCGTCTGCGTCGGCTCGTTCAGCGCCAGTTCTACCCAGTTGGGGCCGACCTGGGTCACAAAGCCAATCGGCCGGCCGGGGTTCTTGGGCGTGTCAAAAGCCGCAATGTCTGCCTTGCGATCTTGCACAAAATAATCGGTGAACTCGCGGTTGAAGTTTTGGTTCGGGTCCGGCGTGAATGTAAATGTGGTGCTGCCGCTGGAGGCGCGCGCCAGCGGCAGCTTTGAGGTTTGGCGATCTTCCATCAGCGAATCCAACAACTTGCGATAGTGGGCGGTGATGTTTTTCACATAGCCCATGTCCTTGTAGCGGCCCTCAATCTTGTAGCTGCGAATCCCTGAGTCCACCAAGGCCGCCAGGTTGTTGCTCTGGTTGTTGTCTTTCATCGACAGCACGTGTTTGTCGTGCGCCACAAAGCGGCCTTTATCGTCAACCACCTGATACGGCAGGCGGCAAGCCTGGTTGCATTCGCCCCGGTTGGCACTGCGCCCGGTGTGCGCTGCGCTGATGTAGCACTGACCGCTGTAGGCCACGCACAGCGCGCCGTGAACAAAGAACTCCAGCGTGCAGCGGGCCGGGTCGGTTGCGGCGCGAATGGCCCCGATTTGCGACAAGTTGAGTTCGCGCGCCAGCACGATTTGCGACAGGCCTACGTCCTGCAAAAAACGCGCTTTCTCTGGCGTGCGAATGTCGCATTGGGTGCTGGCATGGAGTTGCAGCGGCGGCAGGTCGATCTGCAGCAAGCCCATGTCCTGGATGATCAGCGCGTCCACCCCCGCGTCATACAGTTGCCAGGCCAGCTTGCGGGACGGTTCCAGCTCGTCATCGCGCAAAATGGTGTTGAGCGTGACGAAGACACGGCTGTTGAAGCGGTGCGCATGGCGCGCCAGCCGGGCGATCTCGGACACGCTGTTGTCAGCACTGGCGCGCGCGCCAAAGGAGGGGCCGCCAATGTAGATGGCGTCGGCACCGTGGTTGACGGCTTCGATGCCAATGTCGGCGTCACGCGCCGGTGCTAACAGTTCGAGGTGATGGTCAAGCAGTGACATAGGCGCGATTATCTCCGCAGCGAATGGCCAACAGGAGTCACCGCCGAATGGGTTATGGTTAGACCATGACGCATCCCTCCGTAACCCGTGCCGCAGCAGCACCTCTCCGATTTGACGCCGTGGACGCCCTGCGCGGCCTGGCGATGGTGTGGATGACCGTCTTCCACTTCACGTTCGACCTGAACCAGTTTGGCTACATCAAGCAGGATTTTTACCGTGACCCGCTGTGGACCTGGCAGCGCACCCTGATCGTGAGCCTGTTTTTATTTTGTGCCGGTCTGGGTCAAGCCATTGCCGTCGCGCAGGGGCAAAGCTGGCCGCGTTTTTGGCGCCGCTGGGCGCAGGTGCTGGTCTGCGCCCTGCTGGTCACGCTCGGCTCCTGGTGGATGTACCCGCAAAGCTTTATCTACTTTGGGGTGCTGCATGGCATGGCGCTGATGCTGATCATTGCGCGTTTGACCGCCCCTTGGGGCGCGCGCTTATGGTGGCTCGGCGCTTGCGCAATTGCTACTAAATTAATAGCTGTATATGCAATAAATACATGGGCTACAGCTGAATTTACCCATATTTTTAATTCACCACAACTTAACTGGCTGGGTTTTATTACGCAGAAACCCATCACCGAAGAC
This sequence comes from Gammaproteobacteria bacterium, assembly GCA_025359085.1. GTDB lineage: Bacteria > Pseudomonadota > Gammaproteobacteria > Burkholderiales > Burkholderiaceae_C > Rhodoferax. Next base: position 1,466 of record JANYHL010000121.1, on the reverse strand, counting down.
TACGTGCCGCTGCTGCCCTGGCTGGGCGTGATGTGGTGGGGTGCGGCAGCCGGGGCCTGGTTAACGCGCCATGGCGCCGCTTTGTCGCGGCCGCTGCCTGGGGCGTTGAAGCCGTTAGCCGTGCTGGGGCGATGGAGTTTGAGCTACTACATGCTGCACCAACCGGTACTGATAGGCGCTTTGATGGCGCTGGGATGGCTGGTGTGAGGGCCTTCTTTTCTCGCCCCGCCGGGGTCAAGATGGCCCGGACCCCTCTTCTAGAATCTGTTTCACCTGTTGGGCAACGCCCTTGAGCAGCGCTTTTCGAGTCTGTTCCGAAGGTAATCCGCGGGCGACCATCACGGCCCCGACCAGTTGCACCACGATCGACCAAGCCTTGGCGTCATCCCTCACTAACTTCCGGATCTGATCTTTGAGTTCGAGCACGCCTTGCTCGAAGATATATTGAGTTGATTCACTCGCACGCGCAATTTCTGGGGCGAGTGAGGGAACGGCACATCCTGACTCGGGATGGGCCACATGGGCCGGGCTCAGGTAACCTTTAATAGCTGCTACGGCTTGTTCCCTTGTCTTGTCTGAAAACAACTCAATGGAACGCTTGAGTTCGTTCTCGATGATGGCTTCCAGTAACTCGCTCTTTGAGCGGAAGTGGCTATAGAAAGCCCCGGAGGTAAGGCCCGCCGCGGCCATTAGGCCATCGACCCCGGTGGCCGCAAAGCCATTCTTCTTGACGAGTGCCCCTGTGGCCTCGATCAGGCGTGCCCGGGCGCCAACTTTGTGATCCGGTGAATAACGCATGGTGTTGATCTGTGAAATGTTTTCAAAAAGTGCTTGCATTATTGCATAACGATCGTTAGGATTGTGATCGTTATCTTTTAATGGAGTTCAAGATGAGCACAAAAGCAGACCCCACTAATGACTGCGCCGCTTTGATCGTTGGGGCGGGGGATGCCACCGGAGGCGCGATTGCCAAGCGCTTTGCCAAGGAGGGATACATTGCCTGCGTCACCCGTCGCACAGCCGAGAAGTTGGTGCCATTGGTTGAAGAAATCACCCATAGCGGCGGGCGGGCCCACGGGTTCGCGTCCGATGCACGCAAGGAAGAGCAGGTCATCAAACTGGTCGATGACATCGAGCGAGACATTGCTCCGATCGAGGTGCTGGTCTTCAACATCGGTGCCAACGTCCCGTGCAGCATCCTGGAGGAGACCGCCAAAAAATATTTCAAGATTTGGGAAATGGCGTGTTTCAGCGGCTTCCTGGTGGGCCGCGAAGTCGCCCGGCGCATGGTTGTGCGTGGACGCGGAACCATCATCTTCACCGGGGCCACCGCTGGACTGCGCGGGTCAGCCAATTTCGCCGCGTTTGCCGGCGCCAAGCACGCCCTGCGTGCACTGGCGCAAAGCATGGCGCGTGAACTCGGGCCCAAAAACATACACGTCGCGCACGTCGTCGTGGGTTGCGCC
>JANYHL010000106.1 GCA_025359085.1 Gammaproteobacteria bacterium | reverse complement strand
CGCTGACGCCGCCACTGGTGATGATGGCGTCTGCCAGCGAGGCGGCGTGGACGAAGGCGGCTTCCAGCAGGGCGGGCTCGTCGCGCACCACGCCCAGGTCAATCACTTCGCAGCCCAGACGCGTCAGCAAGCCAAACACGGTGTAGCGGTTGCTGTCGTAGACGGCGCCTTCACGCGCGGCTTCGCCCAGGCTCAGAATCTCGTCACCAGTAGAAAAATAGGCGACCCGCAGCTGGCGCCAAACTTGCAGTTTTGCAATGCCCAAACTGGCCATCAGCCCCAGCGCAGCGGGCGTGAGCAGCTCTCCTTTTTGAAGTGCTGGCTGGCCTTGCCGCAGGTCTTCACCGAGTGGGCGGCGGTTGTCACCTGGATGCACTGTGCCTGGCGCAATCGTGATGCATTCTGTTGCTGGGTGGTGGCTTGTCAACTCTTGCGGCACCACGGTGTCGAGCCCGGGTGGCATCACCGCGCCGGTCATGATCTTGACGCACTCACCGCGCTGCACCTTGCCCGGCCAGGCCTTGCCGGCCAGTGCGGTACCCACCACTTTCAGGGTCAAGGGGCTTGCCGTGAGCAACTGTGAGCCCTCAAAGGCATAGCCGTCCATGGCCGAGTTGTCGTGCGGAGGCACGCTGATGGGCGAGATCACATCCGCTGCCAGCACGCGCCCCAGCGCCTGGAAAATGCCCACTTCTTCATGCTGGGTGACGGGCTCCACCAGGCGCGCCAAAAAGGTGTTGACGGTGTCGGCACGCAAGGCTTGCGGGTCGTAGCCGGCCAGCTCGGTGGCAATGCTTTCAATGGATTTCATGCGCGGCTGTTTTCCAGTTGCTGCAAGTCCGCCAGCGTGTTGGCGTTGAAGAACGCGCGCGGATCGTCATCGGGTAAATCAAACGGCACCAGCGCTGTTTTGTGCTGGCCCGTCCAAACATCAATCTTGCGCCCGCCTTCCTGGGTAAACCTGACCAGACTCTCCAGTAGCTCAACGCGCAGCAGGCAAAACACGGGCTGGGGGCGCAGGTGAACTTGGCCGTGCTGGCCAGGTTCAGGGGCTGCCACCATTGCAAGGTCGGCGTTCTGAGCTTGCAAGGCGGCGGCCAGGCGGGGCACCAGATCAAGTGGAAGTAACGGCGTATCGCAGGGCACAGTGACCAGAAAAGGCGTTTCACAGTGCTCAAGGCCGGTCAAAAACCCCGCCAATGGCCCGGCATAGTCGGCCAGAGCGTCGGGCCAGACCGACGTGCCAAACGATTCATAGGCTGCCAGGTTGCGGTTGGCGTTGATCAGTATCTGTCCTACCCCGCCGCCCATCTGCAGGCGGGTCAGCGTGTGCAGCGCCAATGGCATGCCGTTGAAGGTTTGCAGCCCTTTGTCGACGCCGCCCATGCGGGAGCCGCGGCCACCGGCCAATATCAGGCCGGTAATGTCTTGTGCGGCAATCAAATTAGCCTCCGATGTAGCTCATTTCAACGCGGCGCCCGCCAGGACCGGCGTCAGGCGCCAAGGCGCTGCGCAGCTCGGAATAACGGTCGCCGCGGCCTTGCCAGATGTGGCCGATGGCAGACGTCAGGTCGGCGTCGCAGGTGCTGCCTTCCCGCCGGACGAGCGAGCGCAGGTCGTAGCCCTGCGACGCAAACAGGCACAGGAACAATTTGCCTTCAGTTGACAGACGGGCGCGGTTGCAGCTGCCACAAAAAGCCTGCGTCACACTGCTGATGACACCGATTTCACCCCGTTCTTTGTCGTGCTGGCCGGTGTTGTCTGCATAGCCCCAGCGCGCGGCGGTCTCGCCGGGGTTGCTGGGCTCCAGCGGCACCAGCGGCAGCTCGGCGTGGATGAGTTTCACCACCTCGGCAGAGGGCAGCACCTCGTTCATGCGCCAGCCATTGGTGGCGCCGACGTCCATGTATTCAATAAACCGCAGCACGATGCCAGAGCCCATGAAGTGTCGTGCCATCGGCAGAATCTCATGCTCATTGGTGCCGCGCTTGACCACCATGTTGATCTTGATCGGACCCAGGCCCGCCGCCTGTGCCGCCTCAATCCCGGCCAGCACGGCGGCCACCGGAAAGTCGACATCGTTCATGCTGCGAAACACGGCGTCATCAAGCCCGTCGAGACTGACGGTGACGCGTTGCAGCCCGGCGGCCTTGAGGTCGCGCGCCTTGCGCGCCAGCAGTGATCCGTTGGTGGTGAGTGTGATGTCGAGTGCCTGGCCTTGCGGTGTGCGCAGCGCAGCTAGCTGTTCGACCAGGCGTTCAATATTTTTACGCAGCAGCGGTTCACCGCCGGTGAGACGAATTTTCTGTACGCCATGCGCTACAAAGACTTTGGCGATGCGGGTAATTTCTTCAAACGACAGCAGCGCCTGATGTGGCAGGTAGGCATGGTCTTTGTCAAAAATCTCCTTGGGCATGCAGTAGTTGCAGCGAAAGTTGCAGCGGTCGGTGACGCTGATGCGCAGATCGCGCAACGGGCGCCCGAGCGTGTCGATCAGCCGACCCGAGCTGGTGCTGCTCGACGCTGGCAGAAAAGCAGCGCTCGGAACCGGCAGTGTGCTGGATCGCAGGTCAAGCAACGGCACAATGCGGGGCGTGTGACGGTCGGTCATGGTGGCTTTGGTACATAGGAATCGTGGATTCTGGCACGATTACACCGGTTGGACGTGGCCGATAATTGCCACCATCACACGCTGATGGATAACTTCTCAGATATTGTCACGCTGGCTTTGGGGCGAGACATGAACAGGGCGTTGCTGCTTCAAACCTGATTGTCGAATCCGGTTTTAACGCAGCGGAGTCATCTGGGTGGGCGCAAAGTTGGATGGAGCAATGGGCGGGACAGATGACAAGGGGTTAAGCGGCGCGGCTTTGGGTGCGCGTCGGGTGTGGCGTCGGTCCAGCACCGAAACAGCTGCCTCTTCAACCTGCGGCAGGGCGTTTTGATGCCAGGATTTGGGATCGGGCATCAGCCTGAACGGACAGCCGCAGTCGGGCGAAAAACGCCATGAAAAAATGTAGCTGGAGTGATCGATCGACGGATCAAAGCGATCCAGCCCAAGGAGCAATTGCTGTTGCAGCGCTGATGCATAACGCAACAACTGCTCGTTCCACTTCATCAGCACCAGTTGAATATGCAATTCATCCGCGCCGGGCGCGCGCGCGATGATGATGACCTCGCAGGCGAGCAAGCCGAAGGGCACGCCGTGCAGCCGCAGCGTGTCTTTAAGGACGACCCGGATCAGTTCGCGTCGAACGTCGCTGTGCTGGGTGCTGCTGTGGGGTAGGACCGAGACCGGTGCAGAGGGGGTGCTTTCCTCTTTCGGCCGTTTGTTTTTCAAAAATTCAAACATATCTTCCCTCAATATTTCAGACCAATTTGAAGCAAAGCTTAGCTTATTTAGTAAAAATGGGCCGTCCAGCCGCAGCTTTTGCTAGCGGGCAGTGACCAGCGCCGGTCCCATCTCCTGCAAGGGCCCCAGCGGATTGGTCTGGACCTCGACCTCGTTGACACTCGGTTGTCCGCCCCAGGCGCGGTAAACCACCACGTTATTGATCAGCAAGATCAAGGCGCTGAAGCGCCAGCCCGTGGTCTCTGAGCGGCGTGAAAAATTGGTGAAGTCGGTCAAAAAATTCCCGGTGCGTTTTTTGTGGATACGCGCAGCCGTGATCTCCCAGCCGCGACAGGCATCGGGCGCCTCCAGGCAGGCCAGCACCCCAGCATCGAGATCCTCTCGTTTGAGAAGTGAGCTTGGAACAAATCGCCGTACGATGTCGGCGTGCGTCAGGATGGTCGTATTGGGTTGCTGTACCGGGCTGATACCCAATCGGGTCAGGATGACGACATCGCTTTGCATCGGCACCAGACCCTCAATCCGCTGACGCGCCTCGTCAAAGCTGGTGAAGGGCGATGACTCGCTACGCACGCGAGGCAGCATGGAGGAACAGCTACTCAGCAGCAGTGCCCAAGACAACAGAAAAATGCCATCAATGAGCTTGCGTGGGTTCAAGGTTGTACCTGTTTGAATGGGTCAAAAAAACGGCTGAACGCTCGCGGCATTCAAATGCCCCATGACGGGAATGCTAGTGGAGGTTCCAATTTCCTGATTGACATTCATCAAGGCGACCGGTGGCGCCCATAAAAAAGCCCGCATCAGCGGGCTTTTCGGCTTGCTGGTCGGACTAGCCGCCGTGTATTTTCATCATCACCGGCACGATCAGCAACGCGACGATGTTGATGATCTTGATCAGTGGGTTAATGGCCGGGCCGGCCGTGTCTTTGTAGGGGTCGCCCACGGTGTCACCGGTAACCGCCGCTTTATGCGCTTCGGAACCTTTGCCGCCAAAGTTGCCGTCTTCAATGTACTTTTTGGCGTTGTCCCAGGCACCGCCGCCGGTGCACATGGAGATTGCCACAAACAGACCGGTCACGATGGTGCCCATCAGCAGGCCGCCCAAAGCGGCCGGGCCGAGGACCAGACCGACCAGAATCGGCACCACCACCGGCAGCAGACTCGGGATCATCATTTCCTTGATGGCCGCGGTGGTCAGCATGTCGACTGCGGTGTCGTACTCGGGTTTGGCCGTGCCTTCCATGATGCCCTTGATTTCCTTGAACTGGCGGCGCACTTCAACCACCACCGCGCCGGCGGCGCGGCCCACGGCTTCCATCGCCATGGCGCCAAACAGGTAGGGAATCAGGCCGCCAATAAACAGACCAATGATGACCATCGGGTTGCTCAGGTCAAAGCTGATGACCTTGCCATAGCTTTCCAGCTTGTGGGTGTAGTCGGCAAACAGCACCAGGGCGGCCAGACCGGCAGAACCGATGGCGTAGCCTTTGGTGACGGCCTTGGTGGTGTTGCCCACTGCGTCGAGTGGGTCGGTGATGTCGCGCACGCTCTTGGGCATTTCAGACATTTCGGCAATACCACCAGCGTTGTCGGTGATCGGACCATAGGCATCCAGCGCCACCACGATGCCAGCCATGCTGAGCATGGAGGTGGCGGCGATTGCAATGCCGTACAAACCGGCCAGCGCATAGGCGGTGTAGATCGCCACGCAGACAAACATCACGGGCCAGGCGGTGGAACGCATGGAAACCCCCAGGCCGGCAATGATGTTGGTGCCGTGGCCGGTGGTGGAAGCCTGGGCGATGTGTTTCACCGGGGCGTATTGCGTGCCGGTGTAATACTCGGTAATCACCACCAGAGCGGCGGTGAGAATCAAACCAACGGCACAGGCGCCAAACAGCTTCATCTGGCTGCCGCTGGCGGCAATGGCGTTGTCAGGCATCAGCCACTGCGTCACAAAGAAGAAGGCAATCAGCGACAGCACACCGGCTACTGCCAGACCCTTGTACAGGGCGGGCATCACGTTCTTCATGCCCGGCGAGGCCTTGACAAAGAAGCAGCCAATGATGGAGGCCACGATCGACACGGCGCCCAGCGCCAGCGGGTAAACCACCGCGCCGGTGCCCATGGCGGGCAGCAGCAGGGCGCCGAGCACCATGGTGGCAATCAGCGTGACGGCGTAGGTTTCAAACAAGTCAGCAGCCATGCCGGCGCAGTCACCGACGTTGTCGCCGACGTTGTCAGCGATCACCGCTGGATTGCGCGGGTCATCCTCGGGAATACCGGCTTCAACCTTGCCCACCAAATCGGCGCCGACGTCAGCGCCTTTGGTGAAGATGCCACCGCCCAGACGGGCAAAGATGGAGATCAAAGAGGAACCAAAGGCAAAACCGATCAGCGGGTTGAGCATCTGGGCCAGGTTTTTGTCCGGTGTGAGGTTGCCATTGCCGACCAGAAACCAGTAAAAGCCGGTCACGCCCAACAGGCCCAAGCCCACCACCAGCATGCCGGTAATGGCACCGCCGCGAAAGGCCACGTCCAGCGCCGGGCCAATGCCTTTGGTGGCGGCCTGCGCGGTGCGTACATTGGCGCGCACCGAGACATTCATGCCAATGAAGCCGCAGGCGCCCGAGAGCACCGCACCGACCACAAAGCCGACAGCGCTCAAGGAGTCCAGAAAGACGGCTATCAAAATGGTGAGCACCACGCCGACAATGGCAATGGTTTTGTACTGCCGGGCCAGGTAGGCTGCAGCACCGGTTTGAATGGCGGCTGCTATTTCTTGCATGCGCGCATTACCGGCATCCTGGGAAAGGATCCAGCTGCGTGCCCAAAAACCGTAGCCGACGGCGATCAGCCCGCAAATAAGCGCCAGAATCAGCACTGGGTTGCCTGTCATATAAATCTCCTGTTTGTTGTTTCGCTGAGTAGGGGTGCAACGCAATCGGCACCACCGCTGCGTTGCTTCCTCGCAGCGAAACATCAATCAGTGATTGATGCCGACGATTGGCCAACGCGCGGACTGTACCGTGAAAAGGCCCTGTTTTGACACGAGGCAAGTCACCCGTAAGTAAAATCAGGGTTTATCCCGATGGAAAATGACCCAGATCAAAGCGCCTTACGGCACTTTTGTCATTGGTTCAGTAAGGGTCCGAGGACAGGACGGTTTCCATAGACGCGCGGGTGATCGGGTCTTGTCATTCTGAAAATGGCCATTTTTACGACATCATGGCTGACGTTGTATTTTCGGGACAAGTGCGCTTTCGTTGCACCAGAAACCCACAAGTCAAATATTTCTAGCTCTTGATCTGGTTTGAGCTTTTTAGGTCGCCCAGGCCAACGACCCAATTTGATAGCTGATATTTGCCCAGCAATTGACCTTTCCCGAATCAGTGATCGTTCAAATTCGGCAACACTTCCCAAAATATTTAGCATCAATCGACCCGCAGGGCTCACGGTGTCAATT
>JANYHL010000082.1 GCA_025359085.1 Gammaproteobacteria bacterium | reverse complement strand
TCTTGCCAAAGCCGACATCGCCGCAGATCAGCCGGTCCATCGGGCGCGGGCTGATCATGTCCTGGATGACGGCGTGAATGGCGGCGTTCTGGTCGGCGGTTTCTTCAAAGCCGAAGTCGTTGGCAAAAATTTCGTAGTCGCTGGGCGAGTAGCGGAAGGCGTGGCCTTCGCGCAGGGCGCGCCGGGCGTAGATGTTGAGCAGCTCGGCGGCCGAGTCGCGCACTTGCTCAGCCGCTTTGCGCTTGGCCTTGTCCCACTGGCCGGAGCCCAGTTTGTGCAGCGGCGCTTCATCAGCCGCCACGCCGGTGTAGCGGCTGATCAGCTGCAACTGGCTCACCGGCACATACAGCGTGGCCTTGTCGGCATATTCCAGGTGCAAAAACTCCTGAACTTCAGGTTCGCCATTGGCTAACCTGTTGCCCAGATCCAGGTTGATCAGGCCCCGGTAGCGGCCAATGCCGTGGGCTGAATGCACCACCGGGTCGCCGATGTTGAGTTCGCTCAGGTCTTTGATCAGCGCTTCAACGTCACTAACCTGTTCCTGCTTTTTACGCCGTCGTGTGGTCGGGCCGGCGGCAAAAAGTTCGGTTTCGGTGACGAAATCAATGCCCGCTTCCAGCCAGCTAAAGCCGACGCTCAGGCTGGAGGTGGCGATACCGATCGACTCCGTGCTGCGCTCGAATTCGGCCAATGAATCAAACGCGGGCGGGTTGAACTGGCTGGCGTGCAGAAAGTCCAGCAGACTGGCGCGGCGACCCTCGCTCTCCGCCAGCACCAGGGTGCGCTGCTGGGTGCTCTGGATGTGCGCTTTCAGGCGGGCGAGCGGGTCGTCGGCGCCGCGCACCACGGTGAGCGAGGGCAGCGTCCCGATTTCCAGATAATCCGTTCGCCCTGAGCCTGTCGAAGGGAGGGCTGGGGCTTCGACAGGCTCAGCCCGAACGGATCTGATGGCCAGTTGCGCGTGCTGGTTGACCCGCGCGTAAAACTGCTCGGCGCTTAAAAACAAGGCATCGGGCGGCAACACGGGCTGCTGCGGGTCGCCTTGAACCAGTCGGTAGCGTTCGCGCGTGTCTTGCCAGAAGTGGGCAAAGGCGGGCTCCAGATCACCATGCAGCACCACCGTGGCCGTCTTTCCCAGATAGTCAAACACCGTGGCGGTGTCGTCAAAAAAGAGTGGCAGGTAGTACTCAATGCCGGCCGTGGCCACCCCGTTGCCGATGTCTTTGTAAATGCGGCTGCGGGTCGGGTCGCCCTCCAGCAGCTCACGCCAGCGGTTGCGAAAGCGCGCGCGTGCCTCGTCATCCATCGGGAACTCGCGCCCGGGCAGCAGGCGCACCTCGGGCACCGGGTACAGGCTGCGCTGGCTGTCGGGGTCAAAGGTGCGGATGCTGTCGATCTCGTCGTCAAATAAATCGACGCGGTAGGGCACGGCACTGCCCATCGGAAACAGGTCAATCAGGCCGCCGCGCACCGCGTATTCGCCCGGACTCACCACTTGCGTCACGTGGCTGTAGCCGGCCAGCGTCAACTGGGCCTTGAGCTTGGCTTCGTCGAGTTTTTGTTTCACCTTGAAGTGAAAGGTGTAGCCGGCCAGAAAGCTCGGCGGTGCCAGCCGGTACAGCGCGGTGGTGGCGGGCACCAGCACCACATCGGCGCCGGTGTCTTTGTCGCGCTGGCTGATGCGCCACAAGGTCGCCAGGCGCTCGCTGATCAGGTCCTGGTGCGGTGAAAAAGTATCAAACGGCAGGGTTTCCCAGTCGGGGAACAGCACGCAGCGCAGTTCGGGCGCAAAGAACGCCATTTCGTCGATCAGACGCTGCGCGTCCAAGGCATCGGCCGTGATGATGGCTGTGACTTTGTGCTGGCTTTTCTCGCGCAGCCCCAGTTGGGCCAGCAGCAGCGCATCGGCTGAGCCGACCGGGCGCGGCAGGGTGAAGCGCTTGCCGGGGATGAGTTTGGGTAATTCCATGAATGCGGGGCCGGTGGTGGCCCAAGGGCCAATGCGTGACAAAAACGCCAACACCCTGCGCGCTTGCGGCCAGGGTGATTCAGGATGGATTCTAGAATGCAGGCCACACCATGACAGATTCCAGCGCACTTATCCCCCCCTCCGCCACGGCGCCGCGTTGTTGGGCCTTGATTCCCTGCGCCGGCAGCGGGTCGCGCGCCGGGGCCGGCGGCCCCAAACAGTACCAGCTGTTGGCGGGCCAGCCCATGGTGCTGCACACGCTGGCGGCATTTGCGGCGGTGCCTCGCCTGGCCCGCACCGTGGTGGTGGTGGTGGCGCCAGACGATGTATTTTTTACCTTGCACCCCTTGCATGATGCTCTTTGTTTGATAGCTGCTTGTGGAGGTGTGACGCGGGCTACAAGCGTATTGAATGGTTTAAATTTTCTCCTGGCGCACGGTGCGGCCCACAACGACTGGGTGCTGGTGCACGATGCGGCGCGCTGTTTGATTCGTCCAGATCAGATCGATCAGTTGATCGATGCCTGTTGGCAAGATGACGTCGGCGGCTTGTTGGCACTGCCCTTGCCCGACACCCTCAAACGTGAATCCCAGGGCCGGGTGGCGGCCACGCTGGAGCGTGCCGACAAGTGGCTGGCGCAGACGCCGCAGATGTTTCGCATCGGTAGTTTGATCGATGCGCTGGCCTTGGCGGGTCCGGCGGTCACCGACGAGGCGAGTGCCATGGAAGCCAGCGGGCTGAGCCCGAAGTTGGTCCCGGGCAGCGCCCAGAATTTCAAGGTCACTTACCCGCAAGACTTCTCTTTGGCAGAAGCGGTGCTCCTGACGTACGCATCGGGCGCTGCGGCGATGCAACCGTCAGCAATCGGTTCCAGAAGGGCCAGCGACATGAATTTCAGAATCGGTGAAGGCTGGGACATTCACGCCCTGGTGGCGGGGCGCAAACTCATTTTGGGGGGCGTGGAGATTCCCTATCACCTCGGGCTGCTCGGCCACTCGGATGCCGACGTGCTCCTGCACGCCATCACCGATGCGCTCTTGGGCGCCGCGGCGCTGGGGGATATCGGCACCCATTTTCCGGACACCGATGCGCGCTTCAAGGGTGCCGATTCATTGGTTTTGTTGACGGAGACCGCGCGGCGTGTGCGCGAGCAAGGTTTTGAGATCGGCAATGTCGACAGCACGGTGATCGCGCAGGCGCCCAAGTTGATGCCCTATATCGCCGCCATGCGCGCGCAAATTGCGCTGGCGCTGGCGCTAGAGGTTGACCAAGTCAATGTCAAAGCCAAGACGGCAGAAAAAATGGGCCCGGTGGGGCTGGGTCAGGCGATGGAAGCGCGCGCCATGGTGCTGCTCCGAAAATTTATATAAAAACGGGCTCTAGCCCGCGTTCCTCCTGCGTGAGTAGCTATTAATTTAGTAGTGTATGCAGGGGAATGTCTTTTTCTCTGGCAAGTGTATCCAGGGCCTGGCGGGTCATGCCGAGCAGGTAGTGGGCAATGGCTTGATGCGTGGCGGGCGACAACAGGGTCAGGATATTGGCATAAGGCACCCCGGCAGCCGCGCACAGGGCCTTGGCAAAGTGCGGCTCCAGCGCCGCCACCGCCACCCGGCCGTCCTGGCAGGGATAAACCCGATAACCGGCGTGGCCGCCGCCGACGGCAGCGCCGGGCTGGGTCAAGCCCCAGTTGCGCGGCAAGGCCAGATAGCCCGCCGCGTCTGACAGCGCCACTTCAATCAACAAGCCCTTGCCTTTTCTCTGCTGCATCAGCACCGCCGTGAGCACCGCCTCCGAGGCCATCAGCGAGCCGCCCATGTCGGCATACAGGGTGGGCGGCAAATCCAGACCGCTGACGAGGTCGTTTTCCGCCAGGTAGGTGAGGTCGTGTCCCGGTTCCTCGGCGCGCGCGCCGGGGGCGCCCACGATGGCCACCTGTGACAAGGCCGGGTAACGCTTGTGCAGCATTTTCCATTCCAGTCCCAGTTTGGTCAGCGCCGACGGTCGAAAAGAGGTCAGCAGCACATCGGCTTTGGCCAACTCCCGGTGCAAGGCTTTTTGACCCTGCTCAGTCTTGAGGTTGGCGACTTTAATGCGAACACCCTGGTGCAGCACCGTGTAGGCAGCCCGGTTGTACGAGCCCATCGGATCGCCCGACGCGCCGGCCAGCGCCCCGGCAGGTGCGGGCGGCTCCAGCTTGACGCAGTGGGCGCCCATTTGCTGGCAGCGCATCAGGGCCGCCGGGCCGGGCAGATTGAGCGCGAGACTCAGAATACGCACGCCCTTGAGCGGCTGCAGGGGTTTGCGGGATGAGGTGGCCATGCGGGTCAATGCCTTGTAAACGGTGGTGATTTGATAAAGGGCTGTTGGCGCCCATCTTACGTGAGCGCTTGTCGCTTGCGCACCGGGCCCAAGGGCCTCGGACAAGCACCTGAGTCGGCAAGGGGATTTACCAATGCGACAGATTTGAGGGGGCGGGCGGGTAGAATTCGGCGCTTACAGGACTATGTTGTCTTGCGACTTCAGCTTCTCCGAACCCCTTGGGGGTCCGCTTCCAGGACGGGTACCCGAGATGTTGGAGTCCCCCTGAGGATTTTCATGAAACGTGTTGATGATTTCCGCCTGAAGTTCGGCAAAAAAGAGTATGTCCCGATCATCGTCGGCGGCATGGGCGTTGATATTTCAACCGCCGAACTGGCCCTGGAAACGGCCCGCCTGGGCGGCATCGGTCACATTTCCGACGCCATGGTGCCCGACGTGTCCGACCGTCGCTATGACACCAGCTTCGTCAAAGACAAAACCCGTTTCTACAAGGCCAACATCGACATTTCCGACAAGTCCATCATCAAGTTTGATCTGGGTGTGCTGGCCGAGGCCACCCGGCGCCACGTTGAAGCCACCATGCAGGCCAAGGGCAGCGAAGGTCTTGTTTTTGTCAACTGCATGGAGAAGCTGACCATGAACGGGCCGCGCGAGACCTTGCAGGTGCGCATGGCGTCTGCCTTGGATGCGGGTATTGATGGCATCACCTTGAGCGCTGGTTTGCATCTGGGCTCGTTTGGCTTGATCGCTGAGCACCCGCGCTTTCGCGATGCCAAGCTCGGCATCATCGTCTCCTCGGTGCGCGCCCTGCAATTGTTTTTGCGCAAGAATGCCAGGCTCGAGCGCAAGCCCGATTACGTGATTGTGGAAGGCCCGCTCGCTGGCGGGCATTTGGGTTTTGGCCTGGATTGGGCGCAATACGATCTGGCCACGATCGTGGCCGAAGTCGTGCAGTTCATGAAAACCGAGCAGCTCGATATTCCGGTGATTGCCGCCGGCGGCATCTTTACCGGGAGTGATGCGGTGTCCTTTCTTGAGACAGGCTCTAGCGCGGTGCAGGTGGCGACCCGGTTCACCGTGGCCAATGAGTGTGGTTTGCCCGCCGAGGTCAAACAGGATTATTTCAAGGCCAGTGAGGCTGACATTGTGGTCAACACGATCTCGCCGACCGGCTACCCGATGCGCATGTTGAAGGGGTCGCCGGCCATCGGCTCGGGCATTCGGCCCGGCTGTGAGTCGTATGGTTACTTGCTGGATGGCAACGGCAATTGCTCCTACATCACGGCCTATAACCGCGAGCTGGCCTTGCACCCCGATGGCAAGAATCTCGTGGTGATGGACAAGACCTGTCTGTGCACCCACATGCGCAACTTCAAGCTCTGGACCTGTGGTCACTACACCTACCGGCTCAAGGACACGACGCGCCGCTTGCCCGACGGCAGTTACCAGACTTTGAGTGCCGAGCACATTTTTAAAGACTACCAGTTCAGCGTCGATCAGAAAGTGGTCTTGCCGGGTTGATCCTGAGGCAGGTTTTGCGGTTTTTTCGACCTTGATCGAGAGTGCAGGCGCCGCAGACAGCGTTCTTTACGCGATCGTGATGGGCGACCGGACTTGAAATTCGAGCCCCAGGTTGCTTGTTAAATTTTCCGCATGGCGAAAAAGTAATTTTGTATTGTGAAAAATTTAATCAACGCCCTTAAAACATTTTCTCATTGTAAAAAATATGGTTTCACAATATGAGTTGATGTTTGTAAGTTGTTGATTTTGTTGAATTTAAATAATGTCTTCTATAAGACATAAGATAAGTTTAAGTCTTATACAAGACCTAAACTTCATCCTGACATATCGGACTTGCGAAGCGCAGGTACAAACAGTTTTATCAACTTTAGGAGTGATCTCATGCCACAGACCATCAACGAGCAACTGAGCCGCGAACAACAAATCGCCGTACTGGAAAAAGACTGGGCCACCAACCCGCGTTGGAAGGGTCTCAAGCGCGGTTACAGCGCGGCTGACGTGGTGCGCCTGCGGGGCTCATTTCCCATCGAGCACACCTTGGCCCGGCGCGGGGCTGAAAAGCTCTGGAACTTGCTTCACACTGAAGACTATGTGAATTGCCTGGGTGCCTTGACGGGCGGTCAAGCCATGCAGCAAGTTAAAGCCGGCGTGAAAGCGATTTACCTGTCGGGCTGGCAAGTGGCTGCTGACGGCAATACGTCGATGTCGATGTACCCGGATCAGTCCTTGTACGCGGTCGACTCGGTGCCCACCATGGTCGAACGCATCAACAACGCGTTCCGCCGCGCCGACGAGATTCAGCATTCGCGCGGCATTGACGCCGGTGACACCGGCTATATCGACAACTTTGCCCCCATCGTGGCCGACGCCGAAGCCGGTTTTGGCGGTGTGCTCAACGCCTTTGAATTGATGAAGAACATGATCAGATCCGGCGCGGCGGGCGTGCATTGGGAAGATCAACTGGCATCGGCCAAGAAATGTGGCCACATGGGCGGCAAGGTGTTGGTGCCCACCGCTGAAGCGATTCAAAAGTTGATTGCAGCCCGCATGGCGGCCGACGTGTGCGGCGTGCCGACTCTGGTGATTGCTCGCACCGATGCGGAAGCCGCCGACCTGCTGACCAGCGATTACGACGAAAACGACAAACCTTTCCTGACTGGTGAACGCACCGCCGAAGGTTTCTACAAATCTCGCAAAGGCCTGGACCAAGCCATTAGCCGCGCCGTGGCTTACGCTGACTACGCCGACCTGGTCTGGTGCGAAACCGGGACGCCTGACCTTGAATTTGCCCGCAAATTTGCGGAAGCCGTGCGCGCCAAGCATCCGGGTAAATTGCTGGCTTACAACTGCTCGCCGTCGTTCAACTGGAAGAAAAACCTCGATGACGCCACCATTGCCAAGTTCCAGAAGGAACTCGGCGCCATGGGTTACAAGTACCAATTCATCACCTTGGCTGGTATTCACTCGATGTGGTTCAACATGTTTGACCTGGCGCAAGATTACGTCAAGCGCGGCATGACGGCGTACATCGAGAAGGTGCAAGAGCCCGAGTTCGCCGCCCGCACGCGGGGTTACACCTTTGTGTCACACCAGCAAGAAGTGGGCACCGGTTATTTTGATGAAGTCACCACCGTGATTCAAGGCGGCAAGTCGAATGTGACCGCGCTGACAGGTTCCACTGAAGAAGAACAGTTCCATTAAGCGGCGCGACTAACGCCCTGCAGGGCCTGTGTTCTCCGGCAAGGAGGCGCAGGCCCTTTTTGGTTAAACTAGGCATGTTGCCCCTGCCTTGAGCGTAATGCCGCAAGCTCGCTGCTGGTGCTGGGCCAGACAAGCGCTAAATTTAAATACTTCAGGCCTCTAGCCCTCGTACCTTATACCTTAGTAGCTATAAAATCTATAGTAATAATTTGCAACGAAGCGCGGCTGGGTCCGCGCTTTTTTGCTGGGTTCAAGACTACCTTTTTTATTCATCATGATACAAATCACACTGCCTGACGGTTCTCAACGTGACTACGCGGGTCCGGTAACCGTGGCTGACGTGGCGGCCTCCATTGGGTCCGGGTTGGCCAAGGCAGCGCTGGCGGGCAAGGTGGACGGCAAGGTGGTGGATACCAGTTATCTGATCGAGGCCAACAGTCCGGTGTCCATCATCACGGCCAAGGATGCAGAGGGGCTGGAAGTGATTCGCCACTCCACCGCGCATTTGCTGGCCTACGCGGTCAAAGAGCTGTTCCCGGATGCGCAAGTGACCATCGGACCGGTGATTGAAAACGGGTTTTTCTACGACTTTTCGTACAAGCGCCCGTTTACGCTGGAAGACTTGCTCATCATCGAGCAGAAGATGATGACGCTGGCGGCCAAAGATGAGCCCATCACCCGCCGCGTGCTGCCGCGTGACGAGGCGGTGGCTTACTTCAAAGGCTTGGGGGAACACTACAAGGCGGAAATCATCGGCAGCATTCCGGCCGGCGAAGACGTGTCGCTGTACCGTGAAGGCCAGTTCGAGGATTTGTGCCGCGGCCCGCATGTGCCCAGCACCGGCAAACTGAAGTTCTTCAAGCTGATGAAGCTGGCCGGCGCCTACTGGCGCGGTGACCATCGCAACGAAATGCTGCAGCGTATTTACGGCACGGCCTGGGCCAGCAAGGATGAATTGCAGCAGCATTTGACAATGCTGGAAGAAGCCGAGAAGCGCGATCACCGCAAGCTCGGGCGCGAGCTTGATCTGTTTCACATTGATGACCATGCGCCGGGGTTGGTGTTCTGGCATCCCAAGGGCTGGACGCTGTGGCAGGGGGTGGAGCAATACATGCGCCAGGTCTACCGCGACAACGGTTACCAGGAGGTCAAAGGGCCACAGATCCTCGACAAGTCTTTATGGGAGAAGACCGGCCACTGGGAAAAATACCGTGAGAACATGTTCACGACCGAGTCAGAGAAGCGTGACTACGCCTTGAAGCCGATGAACTGTCCGGGGCACATCCTGATCTTCAAGCAAGGCATCAAAAGTTACCGTGATCTGCCGCTGCGCTACGGTGAATTCGGTCAGTGTCACCGCAACGAGCCCTCGGGCGGGCTGCATGGCATCATGCGGGTGCGCGGCTTCACCCAGGACGATGGCCACATTTTTTGCACCGAAGACCAGATTCTGCAGGAGTGTGTTGACTACACGACGCTGCTGCAAAAAGTCTATCGTGACTTTGGTTTCAAAAACATCATCTACAAGATTGCCACCCGTCCTGAGCAACGCATCGGGTCCGATGAGATATGGGACAAGGCCGAGGCTGCGCTGGTGCAGAGCCTGCGGGCGTCGGGTTGCGAATTTGAAATCACGCCGGGTGAGGGCGCGTTTTATGGCCCAAAAATCGAGTACACACTCAAAGACGCCATTGGTCGACAGTGGCAGTGCGGCACCATTCAGGTTGATTTTTCGATGCCGGAACGGCTGGATGCCGAGTATGTCGGCGAGGATGGCGCGCGCCATCGGCCGGTCATGCTGCACCGTGCCATCGTCGGCAGTCTGGAGCGTTTCATCGGGATTTTGATCGAGGAAAGTGCCGGCGCTTTGCCAACCTGGCTGGCCCCGGTCCAGGTCACGGTGCTTAATATTACCGATGCGCAGGCAGATTATTGTCGTGAAATTGTTGAAAAATTGAAAAATGCACTGCCAGGTCAGAGGCTCAGAGTGGTCGCTGATCTACGCAATGAAAAAATTACGTTTAAAATACGCGAGCATTCAATGCAGAAGCTGCCCTACATCTTGGTCGTTGGTGACAAAGAAAAGGCAGCAGGTACCGTTGCAGTGCGCGCCCGAGGTGGTTTAGACCTCGGTGTGATGTCCCTCGATGCATTCGTGCAAAAGATATCCAGTGACATCACTCTCAAGTCTGTTGGTTGAGCTCGATAAAAGCGAAATGACAGTTTGCCTGCGTGTACCAAGCGGTTGCAGCTACGATTTTCGTAGCAATAATTGTGAAGGATTGAGCTATCGCTACTGAATTTCGTGACCGCCGTCACCGTGAAGAACGCAAACATCGCCTGAACCGGGAAATCATGGCCCCGGAAGTTCGACTCTCGGGAGTTGAAAACGAGCCGCTGGGTGTGGTTAGCCTGATGGAGGCGCTGCGGATGGCAGGGGACCTCGATGTTGATCTGGTTGAAATCTCTGCCACGGCGGTTCCGCCGGTCTGTCGTTTGATGGATTACGGCAAGTTCAAATACCAGGAACAAAAAAAGGCGGCCGAAGCGAAGGCGAAGCAGACGGTCATTGAAATCAAAGAGATCAAGTTCCGTCCGGGCACTGACGATGGCGACTACAACATCAAGATGCGCAACATCAAGCGCTTTTTGGCTGAAGGCGACAAGTGCAAGATCACGCTGCGGTTCCGGGGCCGCGAGATTACGCACCAGGAACTGGGCATGGCCTTGTTGAACCGCATTCGCACTGAGCTGGGTGATTTGATTTTGATCGAGCAGTTTCCCAAGCTCGAAGGGCGCCAGATGATCATGATGATCGCGCCGGGCAAGAAGAAAATAGCCACGAAACAGGTGGTAGACGCGGCATCTTAAAGAATTCTGCGTACTGGTGGCTGAACTGGTGCGCTATAAAACGGGGTGGGTTAACGCCCACCGCGACAGTGACGCTTTGCTTTGAAGAGCGTGGCTGAAAGGTGGTGAAGTAACATTCGCCATCAAAAAGTGGCTCGGGGCCAACAAGACTGCAAATAGTTTGCAGACGCCTCACGAGCACAATGAAAAGGAGCATGAATATGCCCAAAATGAAGACCAAGAGCGCGGCGAAGAAACGCTTCCGCGTCCGTCCAGGTGGCACCGTCAAACGCGGCCAAGCCTTCAAACGTCACATCTTGACCAAGAAGACCACCAAAAATAAACGCCAATTGCGCGGATCCACAGCTGTTCATGAGGCCGATATGGGTCGCATGTCACAGATGTTGCCCGGCCGTGGTATTTAATTAACGACGAACAAGGAGTACTCACATGCCTCGCGTCAAACGTGGTGTAACGGCTCGCGCCCGCCATAAAAAAGTTTTAGCCCTTGCCAAAGGTTTTCGCGGTCGCCGCGGTAATGTTTACCGCGTCGCCAAAGAAGCGGTAATGAAGGCTGGGCAATATGCCTACCGTGACCGCCGTACCAAAAAGCGTGTTTTCCGTCAGTTGTGGATTGCCCGTATCAATGCCGCTGCTCGTCAGTGTGGCATGACCTACAGCCAGTTTGCCAACGGTCTGAAGAAGGCCAATATCGAGGTTGACCGCAAGGTCTTGAGCGATATTGCAGTGCACGACATGGCCGCATTTGCCGCCATCGTGGAACAAGTCAAGGCCAAGCTGGCCGCTTGAGTTCACGCTGATACGCTATTTATTTAGTAGCGTACTATGCAATAGAGACAAGGGCTAGAGCTTTAAATGGCACTAGCCCTTTTTCAATGACAAGAGAACTTATGAACGAGTTGAACATCGTCGTTGACAGCGCCAAAGCCGCCTTCGAGCAAGCCCGCACACCGGCCGACCTGGAAAATGCCAAAGCCTTGTTTTTGGGCAAGTCGGGCCGCATCACTGAGTTGATGAAGGGCATGGCTGCGTTGTCTGTGGACGAGAAGAAGTCGCGCGGCGCCATCATCAATCTGGCCAAGCAGACGATTGAAGCGGCCTTGAACCAGCGCCGCCAGGCACTGGCCGATGCCGAATTGCAGTTGCAACTTCAAGCCGAAGCACTGGACGTGACCTTGCCTGGCCGCCAGCGGGGCCAGGGCAGTTTGCACCCGGTGTCGCTCACGCTGGAGCGCATTGAGGCGATCTTTGGCTCGATGGGCTTTGATGTGGCGCAAGGGCCAGAGATCGAGTCGGACTGGTTCAACTTCACAGCACTGAATACGCCGCAGGACCACCCGGCGCGGTCCATGCACGACACTTTTTATGTCGAAGGCGGTACTGCCAATGCCCCCAATCTGCTGCGCACGCATACCAGCCCGATGCAGATCCGCTATGCGGTGCAGCATGTCAAACGCCACCGCGCGCAGGCGGGTGTGGGGCCAGCGCAAGAACTTTTTTCAGGCGATATGCCCGAGATTCGCGTCATTGCGCCGGGGCGCACCTACCGCGTCGACAGCGATGCGACCCATTCGCCGATGTTTCATCAGTGCGAAGGCCTGTGGGTCGGCGAGAACGTCAGTTTCAAAGACCTGAAATTTGTCTTTACCGATTTTTGCCGCACCTTCTTTGAGTCGGATGACCTGGTGCTGCGTTTTCGCCCCAGTTTTTTCCCGTTTACCGAGCCCAGTGCCGAGATTGACATCCAGTTCCAACGCGGACCGCTGGCGGGTCGCTGGCTGGAAGTGGCGGGTTCGGGACAAGTGCATCCCAACGTGATTCGCAATATGGGATTGGAACCTGAAAAATACATTGGTTTTGCCTTCGGCATGGGGCCGGACCGACTCGCCATGCTGCGCTATGGCGTGAATGATCTGCGTTTATTTTTTGACGGCGATGTTCGCTTTCTGTCGCAATTTGTGTAAACCTGACAAGACAGGCCTTCTTTGCGCGAAGCGATCAAGCGCTGTCCTCAACCCCTTAAAAAGTTTTGCGGGACCACGCGCTGCGCTGCTAGCTGCCAGCCCGGTCCCCCAACCCACTAAAGACTATGCAATTCCCTGAATCCTGGTTGCGCGAATTCTGCAACCCGCCCCTGTCCACTGAGCAACTCGCGCAGACGCTCACCATGGGAGGGCTTGAGGTAGAAGAACTCAGGCCCGTTGCGCCACCGTTCACCAAGGTCGTTGTGGGTGAAATCAAGGAAGCAGCGCAGCATCCCAATGCCGATCGGCTGCACGTCTGCCAGGTGGATGTCGGGCAGGCGGAGTTGCTCACTATCGTCTGTGGCGCCCCCAATGCACGGGTCGGCATCAAGGTGCCGTGCGCCTTGGTCGGTGCGGTGCTGCCGCCCGGTGAGGACGGTCAAGCTTTTTTGATCAAGGTCGGCAAGTTGCGTGGCATCGAGAGCCACGGCATGCTTTGTTCAGCCCGAGAACTCAAACTGTCAAACGATCATGGCGGCTTGCTGGAGCTGGGGCTTGATGCGCCGCTGGGACAAGACATCCGTGAGCATTTGAACCTGGACGACACCTTGTTCACGCTTAAACTCACGCCCAATCTGGCACATTGCCTGAGTGTCTACGGCGTGGCGCGTGAAGTTGCCGCTTTGACCGGCGCAGCTTTGAAGGCCCCCCGCTTCTGCGTCGTCAAGGTGGCCGGCGTGGACACCTTGCCAGTGAAAGTCAGTGCACCTGATCTGTGCGGGCGCTTCTCCGGTCGGATCGTGCGCCACGTCAATTCTGCTGCCAGTACGCCGCCCTGGATGGTGGAGCGGCTGGCACGCTGCGGCCAGCGCAGTGTGACGGCATTGGTGGATATTTCCAACTACGTGATGTTTGAGCTGGGGCGTCCGTCGCATATTTTTGATCTGGACAAAATCCACGGTGGACTCGATGTGCGCTGGGGCCAGCCGGGTGAACAACTCAAACTGCTCAATGGCACCACCGTCACGGTGGACGACAAGGTGGGCGTGATTGCCGATGACGCCCTAGTGGAGTCACTGGCGGGCATCATGGGCGGGGACGCGACTGCGGTGTCGGACGCTACCCAAAATATTTACCTGGAAGCGGCCTTTTGGTGGCCGAAAGCCGTCGCCGGACGCTCACGCCGCTTCAACTTCTCCACCGATGCCGGTCACCGCTTTGAGCGCGGGGTTGACCCGAGCCAGACCGTGGAACACCTCGAACGCATCACCCAGTTGATCATTGACATTTGTGGCACGGCTGACACCGTTTGTGGCCCGATTGACGACCAACAGGTGAACATACCGGTTGCGCCCGCTGTCAACCTGCGTGTGGCACGCGCCAGCAAAGTGATTGGCATGCCTTTGAGCCAGGCGCAATGCGCTGACGCCCTGGCGCGTCTGGGCTTGGCGATCACCCAGAGCGAGGGCATCATCACGGTGGCGCCGCCGTCGTACCGCTTTGACCTGCAAATTGAAGAAGACCTGATCGAAGAAGTCGCCCGCATGGTGGGCTACAACAACCTGCCGCAGACCCCGCCCTTGGCACCGATCACCGCCAAGATTCGCCCCGAGACGCAGCGCAGTCCGTTTGCCCTGCGCCGCAGCATTGCCGCGCTGGGTTATCAGGAAACCATCAACTTCAGTTTTGTCGAGGAACGATGGGAGCATGAGCTGTGCGCCAACCCGAATCCGATCAAACTGCTGAACCCGATCGCCAGTCAGATGAGCGTGATGCGCTCGTCGCTGTTGGGTTCGCTGTTGCAGGTTTTGAAGTTCAACCTTGACCGCAAAGCGCAGCGCGTGCGCGTCTTTGAGCTTGGCCGCGTTTTCTTGCGTGATGCTTCCGTCAAAAATACCGATGCCACGGTCGAAGGCCTTGATCAGCCCATGCGCGTGGCCGGTCTGGTGTGTGGCAGTGCTGATGAACTGCAGTGGGGGCACAAAGAGCGGCCGGTCGATTTCTTTGACATCAAGGGAGATGTGGAGACTTTGTTGGCGCCGCGCCATTGTGTCTTTGAGCCTGCACAGCATCCCGCCATGCACCCCGGGCGTTGCGCCCGAGTCTTGCTCGATGGCATGGCGATAGGCTTCGTCGGAGAGCTGCATCCCAAGTGGCGACAAGCCTACGATCTGGCGCAAGCGCCGCTCATGTTTGAACTTGAGCTCGATGCCTTGCTGCAGCGCGAGGTTCCGGTATTCACAAGCGTGGCCAAGCATCAAGCGGTGGAGCGTGACATCGCCGTGATGGTGAATGAAAACGTGACGCATGCTGCCTTGCGGGCCGCCATTGGGTCTGCGCCCACGGCAGGTCTGCTGCGCAACGCCGTTTTGTTTGATATTTATCGACCCAAGAGCGCCAAAGATATGGACGCGCCCGACTTGGCGAAAAGTTATGCAATACGTTTAACATTCAATGGCGAAGACGCCACGCTGACCGAAGAACAAATTGACAACGCGACGCAAGCGGTGCTTGCTTCACTTGTGAGCCAACTGGGTGCGCGTCAGCGAACCTGATCATTCATCATCAATCCGAACAAGAAGCGAGTACCCCATGGACCTGCCGGTTGAAAGCCTGGAGATGCCAGCACTGACGAAGGCGCAGTTGGCTGAGCTGCTGTTTGAAAAAATAGGTTTGAACAAACGCGAATCCAAAGACATGGTGGACGCGTTTTTTGATCTGGTGGCTGACAGCCTGGTACAGGGCGGTGACGTCAAAATTTCAGGTTTTGGAAATTTTCAGATCCGCACCAAGGCGCCCCGTCCCGGGCGCAACCCGCGCACTGGTGAGACCATTCCCATTCAGGCGCGCCGGGTGGTGACGTTTCATGCTGGCTACAAACTCAAAGAGCAAATTCAGGATCAAGATCGGATGCCTTTAGCGCCCTAGGGTCGGGGTGTGGTTATTTGGTGTCTGGAGCTGATTTGCTGCTTTACACACCGTGGTGACTTGCGGTAACCTGCAAAATTATTCTCCGGCCGCATTGATTCAAATGGAGAACTCCCTCCCTCCCATACCTGCCAAACGCTATTTCACCATTGGTGAAGTGGGCGACTTGTGTGGCGTCAAGCCGCATGTGCTTCGTTATTGGGAGCAAGAGTTTACGCAACTGCGACCCATGAAGCGGCGCGGCAACCGTCGCTACTATCAGCACCACGAGGTGCTGATGATCCGGCGCATCCGCGATTTGCTCTACGACCAGGGTTTCACCATCAGCGGTGCGCGCCAAAAAATGCAGGAAATCCTGCAGCTTGAGCGCGATAAAAAGTGCCATGGTGAAATGGCGTTGGATGGCCTCGAGGTTTTTGAGCTCAACGATTCCGAATTGAATGACTTTGACGACACCCAGATGGACATGGCGTCTGATGACGGTTCAGACCCGTTGCTGTTGGTGCGCAGGGAGTTATTTGAAATTCGTGAGCTCCTCTCCCTGGCGCGCTGAAGCTGCGGGTGACCAGCGGTTATAATTGCATTCTTAATCGGTGTGTGGCGCAGCCTGGTAGCGCACTTGCATGGGGTGCAAGGGGTCGAAGGTTCGAATCCTTTCACACCGACCAATAGACAGTATAAAGGCCTTCAAGGAGCGATTCTTGAAGGCCTTTTTCATTGGTAAATCAGACTCTTACGCTGCAACGGCGTACAAAGCCCGCGATTGACTGCCAGCCCAAAACGAGGCTACCTATCGGGGCGCTGGCAAAGTTCCTTCATGACAGCAAGGTTTGGAAACCATCAATCCAGTTGCAGCGTCGCTTCCAGGCGCTGCACGGTGCTGCCTTTGGCTTGACCCGCAGCGGCCACACTCAGGCGCAGCACTTCGGCACGCGGTGGCGTTGCGCAGGCGTCCCAATCGCTCAAGACGATGCGGTGCAGACCATCGGCCAGCGGGTGGTCGGCGGGCTGGTGGGTGTGACCATGAATCAGTGTGCTGGCCTGAGCCATCTCCAACCAGTGACAGGTCATTGGCTCGTCCAGGTCGACATACGGAGCGCCGCTGCGTTTATGGGTCTCGCTTTGCATCCGCATGCCTTGCGCCATGTGCTGGCGTTGCGCCAGAGGCAGGCTTAAAAAATCTTGTTGCCACGCCGCACTGCGCACCTGGGCGCGAAACTGCAGGTAGTCGGTGTCTCCCAGGCACAAGGCGTCGCCATGCGAAAGCAGCCAGCGTTGCCCTGCAAAGATCAGTACGCAGGGATCATCCAGCAAGGTGAGACCGCCCGCTTGGGCAAAGGTCGCGCCCAGCAGAAAATCGCGGTTGCCGTGCATTAAAAAAATGGCCAGTCGTTGCGAAGCGGTTTGGAGTACCTGCGCGCAGCGGGTTTCAAAGCCGGGAGTGGCCAATGCGTCGTCACCGACCCACACGTCAAACAAATCCCCCAGGATAAACACGGCGTCAGCCCGCGTCGTCTGCATAAAGTGTTGCCAGACCTTGAAGGTGGCGGGGTCGCCGGCCTGCAAGTGCAGGTCAGAGATGAAATCAAGGCGCCGCCAGTGGGCCGGGGCTTGCAATACCGGCCAGGGTGTCGCCGCTGTCGGCGCCGGGTCCCTCGGCCTGGCGGCGCTCATGTCAGAGTGCCACAGCCTTTTCAATCACCACGTCGTCCACCGGCACGTCATCATGGTAGCCTTTGCGGGCGGTCTTCACGGTCTTGATTTTGTCAACCACATCATTGCCCGCGACGACCTTGCCAAACACCGCATAGCCCCAGCCCTGGGCTGAAATGGCGGTGTGGTTCAGAAAACCGTTGTCGGCAACATTGATGAAAAACTGGGCGGTGGCCGAATGCGGGTCGCCGGTGCGGGCCATGGCGACGGTGTAGTTGAGGTTCTTCAGGCCGTTGTCAGCCTCGTTGGCGATTGATTGGTCGCCCTTTTTTTCTTTCATGCCGGGTTCCATGCCGCCGCCTTGCACCATGAAGCCGGGTATGACACGGTGAAAAATGGTGTTGTCATAGTGGCCCTTGTTGACGTAACTCAAAAAATTGGCCACTGACTTGGGTGCCTTGTCTTGATCGAGTTCAAGGGTGATGACGCCGTAGTTCGCGATGTGGAGTTCGACTTGGGGGTTGCTCATGATTTACTTCACCAGGGTTGCAGAGTTGATAATAATTGGCGTTTTTGGCGCGTCCGAGCCAAAAGGACCTGCCGGGCCGGTGGGCACGGTTTTGATCTTCTGGATCACCTCCATGCCGCTGGTGACCTTGCCAAATACGGTGTAGCCATATTGCTGCGGCGAGGGGTCCAGAAACGCATTGTCTTTGACATTGATAAAAAATTGCGCGGTGGCAGATTGGGGATCATTGGTGCGGGCCATCGCCAGCGTGCCGGTCACGTTCTTCATGCCGCCTTTGGCCAGTGCTTCCCGGCCTTCGTGCACAACGGACGCGCGGGTACTCTTCTCGGCGTACTGGGCGTCAAAACCACCGCCCTGGATCATGAAGTTGGGGATCACGCGGTGGAAGATGGTGCCGTTGTAATGTTTGTCGCGGACGTACTGTAAAAAGTTTTCGACCGTTTTTGGTGCCTTGTCGGGGTATACCTCGACCACAAAATCACCGGCCGTGGTGGCAAATTTAACCTGGGCGGGCGCTTGCGCCCATGCGTCTGATGCTATTGAAATAATAGCTGCAACCGCAATAGTTGCGGGGGCTAGGGCCGAAAAACGTGTAGATTTCATCCAATAACTCCTTCGTAAAATATTTTCCAATGACTGCCTTGACGCACCCAGTACTGGCGTTTGGTCGGCCCAGTACGGGTGCCCTCGGTTACTTCACCAAAAGTGACCACCATGGTGTCAGCCGTGTCGGTCCAGCGAAGCAGGGACAAATCCTTGAGCTCGATGGCGCGTCCCTGTACTTTGTTCAACTCGCTGCGCAGAAACGGCATCCATTCTGTCAAGGTTTTGCCGTTGCTATTGAAGCTGGGGCTGTAGAAACTCAGCACTTGGTTCATATTGCCACTGGTTTTGGCCTTTTGCCAAGCCGTCAAGGCTTCTTCAAAAGGTTGGCTTTCAGAACGAGCCGTGGTGGGCGTGACCCATTTTAGACTTTGCGAGATCACGACCGGGGTGGTGCGGACTTCGACGGTCCGGATCAGTGCCATCAAGTCGGGGTTGGCCAGAACGACACAGCCGTCGGTGGCCATGGGCGCGCGCGAAAACTGGCCCGGCGGCGTTCCATGCAGCCAAATGCCGCCACCTGTTTTGCCGCGTGCGTTGTCGAGTACGTTGGGGTAGTTGATGGGCAGGGCGCCTGAGCCGTAAAACTCTTTCAGCGATTTGGGGTCGAGGTTGCTGGTAATGAAGTACACGCCCATGGGGGTTCGCAAGTCGCCCTCGGTGTTTTTTGACAGCCCGGATTTCCCGATGGAGACGTAATAATCGGCAATCAGTGTCAGTCCGGTGGGTCGATTTTCCAGCAGGTACAGGCGCGAGCGGGACGCATCAATGGCAATGGCGTGTTTGTTGCGCGTTGACAAGGCCAAAAATTGCGAGGGCAGCGCGCCTGGGGGAGGGCGTTCACGTAATGCCTTCAAGCGCAGCTGCGACTCGTCGCGCAGTTCGTCGAGTACGTGAGCACCGGCTTGCAGCATGGACGCCGGTACGTCCCCCACCAGTCGAATGGGGCGCATGCGCGCGGCCAGCAGGTCGCCGTAGACCAGTTGTGCCAATTGAAAATGCGGGTGCTCCTTGACCAGTTGCTCGGCGTGGGCCAAGGCTTCACGGCTCTGGCCTTTGGCCATGAGTTGGTAAATGGCCAGCAGGCGTGCTTCAGCCAGGTCGGCCTTCGGCACGGCTTGGTGCTTGACGCTCGCGACAGGCTTGGCTTGGGCCACGGGCTTCTTGTGCGCGGCGGCGTTAGCACTCATCGCCAGACCGACCAGGGCTGGGAAAAAGAGAAACAGAAAATACCGCTTCATGAGGGTCTCAGGCGATGAATGAAAGCCGTACCACCAGCCAGGCGCGCTGTGACCCGCTGGCGGTCATCAGTTGCCCGTGCTTTCCTTGACGATCAGCCATCGGTTGCCGGTTTTGAACAATTCGAGCGTTTTGCGGCTCGATACCGCCAGTGCACCCGAGCGGTAGTCCTGACGGAACCTGGCGACGGCTTGGGTGCCATTGACCGTGACGCTGACGTTCTCCAGTTTGACACTGATGGTGTTTTTGCCGACGATGCGATTGCGGCGTTCTGCTTCCCAGGCGCTGCGCGATTGCTTGCCAGCCGGGTTAAATTCTTTGCCGTAAGCGCCCAGGTACGCCGTCAGGTCTTTGGTCGCCCAAGCCGTGGCCCAGGCCTGCACGGCTTCTTCCACTTCTCGGGACTCTTGGGCCGTGCTGTCGTTGGCGGCTGGCTTGGCCGGTGCAACCGGGGCTGTTGTGGCTGAAGGTACGGCGGCTGGCACTGCAGTGGTGGCCGTCCGCGCTGGCGCTGACGGTTTTGCGACAGCTACCGCCGGGACGGCCGCCAGCGCGGCGGTGGCGGGGCGCTGTCCCTTGTTGTTGGGGTTAAACAATTCCCGAATCAGGGCCAGCTTGGGCGGCACGGCCGCATTGGCACCATCGAGTTGCAGCGCCTTGTTGTAGGCCTGGCTGGCGAGTCGAGCGTAAATGTCGCCCAGGTTTTCATGGGCCGTGGCGTAGCTGGGGTTGGTACGGATGGCCATCTCCAGTGCGGCACGGGCCTTGTCAAACTGGTTTTGACCCGCATAGAGCACAGCCAGATTGTTGTAGGGCTCGGGCAACTCGGGGTAGTCTTGCGTGAGCTTGGTGAAGGTGGCAATGGCCTCGGCTTGCTTGCCCAGATTGCGCTGGATAACACCTTTGAGAAAGCGCATCTGCGGGTCGGCGGGCTTGGTCGCAAGGTAATTGTCGGCCTTGACCATGGCCTCGCTCAGCTTGCCCGCCTGCAGCAGCTGGTTGACGTCGCCATAGTCGTCTGCGTAGGCGACTGACGCAGTGCAGGCGAGCGCCAGTGTCAGCAGGCGAAGGGTGGTGAAAAAGGGGGTGCGGGCGAGCTTCATGGGGCTTTTTGATTCCTACAGGGTCAACGCCCGCCAATCGTGGCTGTCCACTCGACGGGGCTATATACTGCGAAGAATTGTAGCTTAGGGGGTGTTTTTCGACGCCCTCATAATTGCCCACCCATTTACAGTCTTTGCCGAGGCCGCCATCCGGTCGACTCCCTGACGCCGTCGCTTGAAACATCCATGAGTTTGCGCATCTACAACACGCTGTCGCGTGCATTGGAAACCTTGTCACCACTGGAGCCCGGCCACGTGCGCATGTACGTCTGCGGCATGACGATTTACGACCTGTGTCACATCGGGCATGCCCGCATGGCCATGGCGTTTGACGTGGTGCAACGGTGGCTCAAATGCAGCGGCTACCGGGTCACCTACGTTCGCAATATCACCGACATCGATGACAAAATCATCAAGCGGGCGCTGGAGCGCGGCATCACCATTCGTGCGCTCACCGACGAGATGATTGAGGTCATGCACCAAGACATCAGCAGGCTCGGCATCGAGGCGCCAACGGTGGAGCCCCGTGCCACGGACTACGTCCCTCAGATGCTGGGCTTGATCCAACAGCTTGAAGCCAAAGGCCTGGCCTATCAGTCCTCCAGTGGGGATGTGAACTATTCCGTGCGCAAGTTTGCAGGCTACGGCAAGTTGTCAGGCAAGTCGTTGGATGATTTGCGCGCCGGTGAACGCGTCGCCGCCACGGATGGCAAGGACGACCCCTTGGACTTTGTATTATGGAAAGCGGCCAAGGAGTCGGAGCCCGACGATGCCAAGTGGGACAGCGCCGCTCTTGGTTATCCGTATGGCAAGGGTCGCCCAGGTTGGCACATAGAGTGCTCCGCCATGAGTTGCCAGACTTTGGGAGAAAGCTTTGATATTCATGGCGGCGGCGTAGATTTGCAGTTTCCGCACCATGAAAACGAGATTGCGCAAAGTGAGGGCGCTAGCGGCCAGCCACTGGCCCGGGTGTGGATGCACAACGGCATGGTTCAGCTCGACAGTGAGAAGATGTCCAAGAGTCTGGGTAATTTTTTCACGATCCGCGAGGTACTGAGCAAATATGACGCCGAGACGGTCCGATTTTTCCTGATCCGCACGCATTACCGCAGCGACTTGAACTACAGCGATGTGCATCTGGACGACGCCCGCAACTCACTCAAAAGACTGTACACCGCGCTGGACCTGGTCGCCCCCTCCAAAAATGTCAGCATTGATTGGACGGGTCCTTTTGCCGCGCGTTTCAAGGCGGCGATGGATGAAGACTTTGGCACTCCCGAGGCCGTGGCGGTGCTGTTTGAGCTGGCGACCGAGGTCAATAAAACCCGCTCCCCCCTCCTGGCGGGTCTGCTGCAGGCGCTGGGCGCTTGCCTGGGTTTGCTGCAAGGCGATCCCAAGCTGTTCTTGCAGGCCGGCGCCACGCTCGACGAGGCCTCCATTGCAGCGTTGATTGCGCAGCGGGCGGCGGCCAAGGCCGCTAAAAATTTTGCCGAAGCTGATCGTATTCGCCAACACCTGTTGGCCCAGGGTATCGTTTTGAAGGATTCGGCTGCAGGCACTTTCTGGGAAGTGGCAGCATGATTTTTATAATGATCATTTCGGCCTCTAGCCCCCGTGGATAGTTCAATGGTAACTACTAAAACTATAGCGTCAGTGATGGCGTCCCCAGCCTACTGGAGCGACGCGTGCAAGCACCTGATGAAAAAAGACCGGGTCATGAAGCGGCTCATTCCGCAGTTTGGCGAAGCTTGCCTGCAGACCCGGGGTGATGCTTTTGTCACGCTGGCGCGCAGCGTGGTGGGGCAGCAGATTTCGGTCAAGGCGGCTCAGACCGTCTGGAATCGTTTTGCGCTGCTACCGAAACAGATCACTGCCGCCAATGTGCTCAAGCTCAAGGTCGATGACATGCGCGCAGCGGGCTTGAGTGTGCGCAAGGTGGAATACCTGGTGGACCTGGCGCTGCACTTTGACAGTGGCGCGGTGCACGTCGAAACTTGGGAGACCGTGGACGATGAAACAATCATTGCCGAGTTGATTGCCATTCGCGGCATTGGTCGCTGGACGGCTGAGATGTTTTTGATCTTCCACCTGATGCGCCCCAATGTACTTCCGCTGGACGATGTAGGGCTGCTCAATGGCATCAGCAAGAACTATTTCTCGGGTGACACGGTCAGCCGCAGCGACGCCCGCGAAGTAGCCGCCGCCTGGGCGCCGTATTGCAGCGTGGCAACTTGGTATATTTGGCGCTCATTGGACCCGCTGCCGGTGGAATATTGAAAACGTTTGGGGTGGATCGCCGCGATGCGAAAGCCGAACAAGTGCTGTCCCCGACTATTTAAAGGAAAAGTTTGTGGCTAAGAAAACATTCCTCGATTTTGAGCAGCCGATTGCCGATCTCGAAAACAAGATTGAAGAGCTGCGCTATGTGCAGACCGAGTCGGCGGTGGATATTTCGACTGAAATTGGTCAACTGGCCAAGAAAAGTCAGCAGCTCACCAAAGACATTTACAGCGATCTGACACCGTGGCAAATCACCAAAATTGCCCGTCATCCAGAGCGGCCTTATACGCTGGATTACATCAACGACATCTTCACCCATTTTGTGGAATTGCACGGAGACCGTCATTTTGCGGATGACCAGAGCATTGTGGGCGGGCTGGCGCGTTTCAATGGCACGCCCTGCATGGTGCTGGGCCAACAAAAAGGGCGTGACACCAAAGAGCGGGGTCTGCGCAACTTTGGCATGACCAAGCCGGAGGGCTACCGCAAGGCGCTGCGCCTCATGAAAACCGCTGAAAAATTCAATTTGCCCTTGTTCACCTTTGTCGATACGCCCGGTGCCTATCCCGGCATTGATGCCGAAGAACGGGGGCAGTCGGAGGCCATTGGCCGCAATATTTTCGAGATGGCACAGCTGGAGGTCCCGATCATCACCACCATCATTGGCGAAGGTGGTTCGGGCGGTGCCTTGGCGATCTCCATTGGCGACCAGGTGCTGATGCTGCAGTACTCGATTTATTCGGTGATCAGTCCCGAAGGCTGTGCCTCCATCCTCTGGAAAACGTCCGACAAGGCCCAAGAGGCGGCAGACGCGCTGGGCATTACCGCGCACCGGCTCAAGGCGCTCGGCGTGATTGACAAGATCGTCAATGAGCCGGTCGGCGGTGCGCACCGCGATTACAAGCAGATGGCCGCCTTTCTCAAGCGCGCCTTGAATGACGCCTTTCGCCAGGTCAACGACCTCAAGGTCAAGGAACTGCTGGAGCGTCGCTATGAACGGCTGCAAAGCTATGGCCGATTCATTGATACCAAGGCGGCGGCCAAGTAGCGCGGACCGGCCCTTTTCCATTGTTTGCAGTCTGTAGTCAGGTGGCCGTTTGACTGCCACCCTCTCGGACGCCATGGCGGCCTTCAGGCCGACCCTGCCGCTGGCGGTGGGCTTCAGTGGCGGGGCAGACTCCACCGCTTTGCTGCTGGCCTGTGCTGAAAAATGGCCGGGGCAGGTGCACGCCATCCACATTCACCACGGTCTGCAGGCGGCGGGCGATGAGTTCGAACAGCACTGCCAGACGGTTTGCGCGCGGCTGGGCTTGCCGCTGGTGGTCAAGCGCGTGGACGCGCGTCACGCCTCGGGCCAGAGCCCCGAAGATGCAGCTCGCCGTGCCAGATACAAGGCTTTTGAGGCTGTAGCCCTCGTGGAATATGGGCAATCAGCTATAAAAAATATAGCAATAGCGCAGCATGCCGACGATCAGGTGGAAACGCTGCTGCTGGCGCTGAGTCGGGGTGCTGGCTTGCCAGGCATGAGCGCCATGCCGGCGAGTTGGCAGCGCGCCGGGCTCACATACCACCGCCCGCTGCTGCGGGTGGCGGCGTCAGAAATCCGGCGCTGGTTGGTCGCTCGTGGAGCGGCGTGGATTGAGGACCCGACCAATGGCGATGAACAGTTCACCCGCAACCGTATCCGAGCGCGCTTGCTGCCCGCGTTGGACGCCACCTTTGCGCAATTTCGCGATACTTTTGCGCGCAGTGCCGCTCATGCCGCGCAGGCGCAGGCGGTGTTGCTTGATGTGGCGGCGCAAGATATGGCGCACATTGGTATCCCACCCGTGATTGCGTTGCTGCAAGGGTTGAGTCGCCCACGACAAGCCAATGTGCTGCGCCATTGGCTCAACACCGCTTTTCAAACTGTGCCCAGCACGGCGCAATTGACTGAGCTGCTGGACCAGATTGCCGTTTGCACCACGCGAGGCCACCAGATTCGAATCAAGGTTGGCACGGGCTTTTGCGAGCGCAGAGCTGCGACGCTGCATTGGTACAATCCCTCAGTTTTGCACTACTAAATCTTAGCAATGGCATTGATTGTTCACAAATACGGCGGCACGTCGATGGGCTCCACCGAGCGTATCCGCAACGTCGCCAAACGCGTTGCCAAATGGGCGCGGGCCGGCCACCAGATGGTGGTTGTACCCAGCGCCATGAGCGGCGAAACCAACCGTTTGCTGGCGCTGGCCAAAGAGCTGGCACCTGCGAAGGCGACGGATTCCTATAGCCGCGAGCTCGACATGCTGGCCGCCACCGGCGAGCAGGCCTCCAGCGCCTTGCTGGCCATTGCACTGCAAGCGGAGGGCCTGGAGTCCGTCAGCTATGCCGGCTGGCAAGTGCCGATTCGCACCAACAGCGCGTACACCAAAGCCCGCATCGAGTCGATTGAAGACACCAAGGTGCGCGCTGATCTGGACGCGGGCCGGGTGGTCATCGTCACCGGTTTTCAAGGGCTGGACGAACTGGGCAACATCACCACGCTGGGGCGCGGTGGCTCGGATACGTCGGCGGTGGCCGTGTCTGCGGCCATGAAGGCCGATGAATGCCTGATCTATACCGATGTCGATGGCGTCTACACCACCGACCCGCGGGTCGTGCCCGACGCCCGTCGCTTAAAGACGGTGAGCTTTGAGGAGATGCTGGAGATGGCCTCCATGGGCTCCAAAGTGCTGCAGATTCGCTCGGTTGAATTTGCCGGTAAATACAAAGTGAAGCTGCGGGTCTTGAGCAGTTTTACGCCCTGGGACATTGATATCAACGAGGAAGCCGCTTCTGGCACCCTGATCACTTTTGAGGAAGACGAACACATGGAGCAAGCCATTGTTTCCGGCATCGCATTCAGCCGCGACGAAGCCAAAATCTCCGTGCTGGGCGTGCCCGACAAGCCCGGTATTGCCTACCAGATTCTGGGTGCCGTGGCCGATGCCAATATTGAAGTCGATGTGATCATTCAGAACATCAGCAAAGATGGCCGGACTGACTTCAGCTTCACGGTCAACCGGGGTGACTACGCCAAGACGATCGATCTGCTGAAAGAAGAAGTGCTGCCCAAGCTGGGCGCCCTGGAGGTGGCGGGTGACGCCAAAATCTGCAAGGTGTCGATTGTCGGCATTGGCATGCGCAGCCATGTGGGCGTGGCCAGTAAAATGTTTCGTGTCCTGAGTGAAGAAGGCATCAACATTCAAATGATTTCCACGTCTGAAATCAAGACCTCGGTGGTGATTGACGAGAAGTACATGGAGCTGGCGGTGCGCGCATTGCACAAGGCTTTTGAGCTGGAACAGGCGCCCGCTTAAAAAATACCGTCCGACTCATGAGATAATATTGGCTGTTCAGGAAACGTGACCGAGTGGCCGAAGGTGCTCCCCTGCTAAGGGAGTAGGGGGTGTAGAGCCTCCTCGAGAGTTCGAATCTCTCCGTTTCCGCCAAAAATCAGTTTTTAGGCTTCCAAAGAAGTCCATCAACAAAGTAAAAACCCCCGTAAATCAATGATTTACGGGGGTTTTTTGTTGATGGCGTCCGCTTGGCTGCGGTCGCCGCCAGTGGCCAGCGGAAGACCTATTTTTTGGTGTTGATTGCGCTGCGTCCCTGGCACAGAACGGGCATCAAGCGCTGCGCGCAGGGCGTTTCTTGGCGTCGCGCGGAACAAACACCTTGCCGCCGTTGCCGGGTTTCACACCCATCGGCTTGCCAAACGCAGGCTTGCGGGCACCAAAATCACCGCGCGGTGCAGCACCGTCGTTGCGGGCGCCGGCAAAACGATCATTGAAGCCGCCTTTGCGTTCGTAGTTGAAACCTTCGGGTGCGCCGCCACTGCGGGTATCGCGTTGACCAAAACCGCCATTGCTGGCATTTTGGTAACCGTTGTTGCCTGAATCACGGGGCGCGCCCGCGTTTCTGTCCGCAAAGCCACCCCGGTTAGCGCCGAAGCCGCCCGCACGGCCAGCGCCACCGCCGCCGCCGCCGCCACCAAAACTGCGTTCACGCGAATGGTAGTCACCGCCACCACTGCGGCTTTCACGGCCGCCAAAATTGGAAGTGGGGCGCGAATCAGGGAAACGCTGTTGCGGCTCCATGCCGGGAATGGTTTCGCCCTTGAACTGCTGGTGGCTGTAGTGCTCGATGTCCATGATCTTGCGCCGATCACGGAACTCGGCAAAGGTCACGGCAATGCCGTCACGCCCGGCGCGACCGGTGCGTCCGATACGGTGGGTGTAGTCTTCAGCCTTCATGGGCAAACCGAAATTGAACACATGGGTGATGGTGGGCACGTCGATGCCGCGCGCGGCCACATCGGTTGCGACCAGAATCTGCACCTGACCTTGGCGCAAGGCCATCAAGCGGCGGTTGCGCAGGCCCTGGCTCAAAGCACCGTGCAAGGCAACAGCGGAGAAACCTTCTTGCTGCAGGTCGTTGGCCAAGCCGTCACACTCGATCTGGGTGCTGGCAAACACCAGCGCCTGGTTGATGGTGGTGTCGCGCAACCAGTGGTCGAGCAATTTGCGCTTGTGCTGGGCGTTGTCTGCCCAGAACAGCTTTTGGCTGATGTTGGCGTGTTTTTCTTGCGGCGAATCGATTTGCAGTTTTTGCGGTTCGCGCATCACGCGTGAAGCGAGTTGCTGAATGCGCGGTGCGAACGTGGCACTGAACATCATGGTTTGCTTGCGCTCAATGGTCAACTGATTGATTTCAGCGAGATCATCGGAGAAACCCAGGTCCAGCATTCGGTCGGCTTCGTCAACCACGAGGAACTGCACCTGATCAAGCTTGATTTGCATCGAGCGCTGCAGATCCAGCAAACGCCCGGGGGTGGCGACCACCAGATTGGCATTTTGCAGTTTGGCAATCTGCAACTGGTAAGGCATGCCGCCCACAATATTGGCAACGCGCAGGCCGCGGCAATGCTGCACCAGATCAATGGCGTCGTGGGCGACTTGTTGGGCCAGTTCCCGCGTCGGGCAAACAATCAAGGCGCCGGGTGCGGCCGGTGCGAAATGGCGTGGGTTGGTCGGGTCTTTGCGCTTGGCGCGCTTGGGCGGGGCTTCGCCTTTAGCCGCAGCGTCAGCCACGGCGCGCTCGAAATCGCTACGTTCTTTCGCCTCGGCTTGCGCTTGCTGGGTCAGCAGGGTGTGCAGCACCGGCAACAGAAAAGCGGCGGTCTTGCCACTGCCGGTCTGGCTTGACAC
Organism: Gammaproteobacteria bacterium; assembly: GCA_025359085.1. Lineage (GTDB taxonomy): Bacteria > Pseudomonadota > Gammaproteobacteria > Burkholderiales > Burkholderiaceae_C > Rhodoferax. Next base: position 109,072 of record JANYHL010000082.1, on the reverse strand, counting down.
CATCAAGTCAATAAAACGTGCTGTGTCATCGGCTGCACTGTGGCCTTGCATGGCCAGGGGGATGGTCTTCAGCTGCACCGGGGTGGGCTGGGTGAAACCCAGGTCTTTCACGGCTTGAATCAACTCGGGCGCGAGGCCCAGAGTGACAAAGCCATTGGGGACCTCGGCGACGGGTTCAACCGCGGCAGTTTGAATTGCCGTAGCGACTGGCGCAAGGTTTTGCGTCGTCTGCGGGATGGCATTGGAAAAGTTTTCGACAAGCGATGTTTCGCCTGTCGTTGAAAAAGCGTCAGTCATGAATTTACTCACACGCGAGCGCCGCAGGGTAGGCGACTGCTCCGTCAATGGTTAAAAAACATCAACCATCAAACGAAACCTGCTCTGACTCACAAGGAGTTCAATCAGCGCTGGGGCCCTTTTGTGGAAAACGCAAATGCGAATTCGCTGTAGGCCTGTGAATGAAGGGAGATGTACAAATATGCACGGCAGCTTGCAGTACAGCCTTGAATTATGGCATGGATTCGGGTTTCTACCTAATCAGTCAGTTTGATGAAGTGTTTGCGGTAGTGTTCCAGTTCGTCAATCGACTCATGCACATCGGCCAAGGCGGTGTGGCGTTGCATCTTTTTAAACGATTTGTACACATCGGGGCGCCAGCGTTTGGACAACTCCTTGAGCGTGCTCACATCCAGATTGCGGTAATGAAAAAATGCTTCCAGCTTGGGCATGTATTTCGCCAAAAAACGCCGGTCCTGCCCAATGCTGTTGCCACACATGGGGCTGCCCTTCTTGGGCACATACTGACTCAGGAACTCGATCAGCTGCGTCTCCGCCTGTGCCTCCAGCACGGTCGATGCCTTGACCTTGTCGATCAAGCCGCTTTTGCCATGGGTGCCTTTGTTCCACTTGTCCATCTGGTCAAGCAGTTCGTTGCTTTGATGGATCACCAGCACCGGGCCTTCGATTCGGCATTCAAGGTGAGGTCCGGTGACGATCACGGCAATTTCAATGATCCGTTCAATCTCCGGGTCAAGACCCGTCATCTCGCAATCAAGCCACACCAGGTTTTGGTCAGATTTGGCCAGCGATGCGCTCGTCACAGGGGTGTTGATGAAATCCATGGCGGGAATTGTCGCCGATGACATAAACTCGCTCGCCATGGCTGATCCGTTTCCCTCCATTTCCCTTTCATGGCTATTAACCGTCGCTTTTGCGGCGACGCTACTCTTCGGCCTGGTGTTGAACTTCTGGCTCAACGCCCGGCAGATCCGGCATGTGGCGCTTCACCGCGGGCAAGTGCCGTCGGCCTTTGCCCAGACCATCCTGCTTTCCGCGCACCAGAAAGCGGCCGACTACACCATCACCAAAGCACGTTTTGGTCTGCTGGAGCTGGTCCTGGGTGCTGCCGTACTTTTGGGGTGGACCCTGCTGGGTGGGCTGTCCAGCCTCAACCAGGCGCTGCTCGGGTGGCTGGGCGGCGGCATGGGGCAGCAAATTGCGCTGCTCGCGGCCTTTGTGCTGATCAGCGGCCTGATTGATTTGCCCGTGACGCTGTACCAGACCTTCGTGATCGAAGAGCGCTTTGGTTTCAACAAGATGACGCCCAAGCTCTGGCTGCTGGACTTGCTCAAGTCCGGTCTGATCGGTGCCGTCGTGGGCCTGCCGATTGCCGCGCTGATTTTATGGATGATGGGCGCCGCGGGCGGCTGGTGGTGGCTGTGGGCCTGGGGCGTCTGGATGGGTTTCAACTTGCTGCTGCTGCTGATCTACCCGACTTTCATTGCGCCGCTGTTCAACAAGTTTGCGCCACTGGAGGATGAAGCACTCAAGGCCCGCGTGACGGCGCTGATGCAGCGGTGCGGCTTTGCCGCCAAGGGCTTGTTTGTGATGGATGGCTCCAAACGCAGTGCCCACGCCAATGCCTATTTCACCGGCTTTGGCGCGTCCAAGCGCGTGGTGTTTTATGACACCTTGCTGGCCAAACTGTCCGCCAGTGAAGTGGACGCCGTGCTGGCGCATGAGCTGGGTCACTTCAAGCACAAGCACATCATCAAGCGCATCGTGTCCATGTTTGCCTTGAGCCTGCTGGGTTTTGCCCTGCTGGGCTGGCTGGCCACCAAGGCGTGGTTTTACAGCGGGCTGGGGGTACAGCCCAATCTGAACGCGCCCAACGACGCGCTGGCGCTGCTGCTGTTCATGCTGGCCTTGCCAGTTTTCAGTTTCTTCATCGCGCCTGTCTTGGCCCAGTTCTCGCGCAAACACGAGTTTGAAGCCGATGCCTATGCCGTGCTTCATACCAGCGGCCCAGACCTCGCCACGGCTCTGCTCAAGCTGTATGAAGACAACGCCTCGACGCTGACGCCTGACCCGCTGTATGTGAGGTTTTATTATTCACATCCGCCGGCGTCCGAGCGCCTGGCACGGATGACAACCTGAATCCAGCGAACGAATAACACCATGAACACGATTCTTAAGACAAATGAGGCTCTAGCCCCTGTCAAACATGCGTTTAATGCTACAGAAATAGTAGCTAATCTGGCCCGACTCGAAGGTTGGCGACTGACTGGCGATGGGGCCGACGTGGCCATTGAAAAGACCTTCAGCTTTGCCAATTACCACGAGACCATGGCCTTCGTGAATGCGCTGGCCTTCATCGCCCACCGGCAAGATCACCACCCTGATTTATCGGTGCATTTCCAGCGCTGCGTGGTGCGTTTCCACACCCATGACGTGGGCGGTCTCTCGATCGCCGATTTTGACAGCGCCGCGCGGGTTGACGCCTTGTTGGCATGACGCCGCCGCCGGGACACGCTTGATGGAACGGGCCACCCTCGACCGCGGCTTGATCGTCGCCAACTATGGTCGCCACTTTCTGGTGGAGACGCCGCAAGGCAAACGCTTGATCTGCCACTCGCGCGGCAAAAAAAGCCAGGGGCTGGTGGGTGACCGCGTCTTGTGGCAGGCCTCGCAGGACGAAGGCACGATCGAGAAGATCGAAGAACGCCGCAATGTCTTTTACCGCCAGGATGAAGTTCGGACCAAGTCATTTGCGGCCAACCTGGACCAGATACTGATCCTGATCGCCGCAGAGCCTGAGTTCTCCAGCAGCCAGCTCTCGCGCGCGCTGATCGCGGCCGAAGCCGAGCACATCACGCCCATCATTGCCCTCAACAAAAGTGATCTGGTCGAGCCCTTCGCGCGCGCCTGGGCGTGGCTGCGTCCTTACCGGCGAATGCATTACGGCGTGCTGCCGCTGTCGCTCAAGCAGTCGGGTGATGTCGATCAGGCGGAACTGCTCAAGCTGCTGCACGGCAAAACGACGCTGGTGCTGGGGCCGTCGGGCGCGGGCAAGAGCACCTTGATCAATCTGCTGGCGCCCGGCGCGCTGGCCCAGACCGGTGAAATTTCGCAAGCCCTCAACTCGGGCAAACACACCACCACCAGCACCACCTGGTACTGGGTTGACGCGGACAAGACCACGGCGTTGATCGACTCGCCGGGTTTCCAGGAGTTTGGTCTGAACCACATCGACCCGGCCCAGTTGGCCGCTTACATGCCGGACTTCAAACCCCATGTGGCCAACTGCAAGTTTTATAACTGCAGCCACCTGCATGAACCCGGCTGTGGCGTGATGGCCGCCGTCAAACCCGACGGCAGCCCTGATGGAATAAGCGCCAATCGCTATAAAATATATAGCGATTTGTATGCCGAGCTAAGTCAGCGCCGCAAGTACTGAGTCCAGCGCCTGCACCAAGGCATCGCATTGCAGGGGCGTGCCGATGCTGATCCGCAAGTACTGCTCGATGCGCGGCAGCTTGAAGTGCCGCACCAGCACGCCGCGCGCGCGCAGGGCGGTGGCAACATGGGCCGCATCGTGCTGCGGATGGCGTGCGAACACAAAATTGGCTTTTGAGGGCAGCACCTGGAAGCCCAAATCTTCCAATGCCAGCACCAACCCTTCGCGGCTGCTCATCACGGCGCGGCGCGTTTGCCCGAAATAGGCCAGATCCTCAAAAGCCGCGACCCCGCCCGCAATGGCCAATCGGTCCAGCGGATAGGAGTTGAAGCTGTTCTTGACCCGTTCCAGCGCCTCAATCAGGTGAGGCTGACCGCAGGCAAAACCGACCCGCAAACCGGCCAGTGAACGTGACTTGGACAAGGTGTGAACCACCAGCAGATTGGGATACCGCGCAATCAGTGGCAGGGCGCTGTCGCCGCCGAAGTCGACATAGGCCTCATCCACCAGCACGACGCGCTGCGGGTGCAGGCGCAGGAGTCGTTCAACCTGTTGCAGCCCCAGGCCAACACCGGTGGGGGCATTGGGGTTGGCAATGACCACGCCCGCCACAGCCGCTCCGTCGGCACGGGCGTACGCCGCGACGTCAAGGCCCAGGGTGTCGGTCAAAGGCACGGTTTCAACCGGGATACCGTAGAGTCGGCAATACACCTGGTAAAAGCTGTAGCTGATGTCGGGCATCAACAGCGGGCAGTTCTGCTGAAAAAAGGCGAAAAATGCATGCGCAAGTACCTCATCGGAGCCGTTTCCCAGGAACACTTGCTGCGCCGCCAGTCCGTGATGGGCCGCAATGGTTTGACGCAGTGCCGTTGATTCAGGATCGGGATATAGCTGCAAACCCTGCTGCGCCGCCCACTGGATGGCGGCAATCACACGGGCTGACGGGGGGTAGGGGTTTTCGTTGGTGTTGAGCTTGACCAAGCCGTCAATTTGGGGTTGTTCCCCCGGCACATAGGGCACGAGTCGACTCACGACCGGGCTGTAAAACAAGGCGTTCAGGTCCGTATTTTGCTTCAATTTAAATAGCTACTTATGCACTATTGACGGGGGCTAGAGGCTAATTTTGTATAAAAAATTAGCCCAAAAGCCGGGCCAACGTCAACAGGGCGAGCAGAAACATCCACATCACCACGGCGCGCCATACCAGACCCACAATGATGCCCATGTGGGCCAACTCAGGGGTCTGTCCCGGCCTGGCTTCTTTGCGCCGGTCCTGGGTCCTGGGTGGCAACGCCGGTGCGCCAGGGGGGGCAACCGCAGTCACCGGGGCGGCAACACCCAATCTGATGTTCACTGCCCCCGCCGTCGCGGCCAGCACAATACCGTCGTTGTCTCCGACAAAGCGTGGCTCGTAATTTCTCCAGCCATCAATTGCATCCTCAAAACTGCCCACCACCGCAAAGCTGATCGCCGTGGTGCGGGCAGGCAGCCAGTCAATGGCCGCCCAGGTCAACGTCGCGGTCTGTTGCAGCGCATCACTGACCGGCTGCTGATCGGCTTTGCTTTTGTGTTGCCAGTAACGGGCGACAAATTCACTCAATCGGTACAAGACGGCACCGGTCGGGCCAAAGCCAAACGCCGCCAGCACCGAAAACCAGGCCAGCACACCAAACACATGGCGATGGGCCGACAACACCGAATGCTCAATGACGTGCCGCACGATCTCGCTGCGCGGCAACTCGCTGGCATCCATCTGTTGCCAACTGGCCAGCAACTCGCGGGCGTGCTCTTCGTCACCATCGGCCAAAGCATCCCGAATCTGGGTGAAATGAGAGCTGAACTGCCGAAAGCCCAAGCAGGTATACAGCACGGCCGCGCTCCAGATCACCCCCACCGGCCAACCCAGAAACGTGATCAGCAACCAGTAAATGATCAAGGCCGCCACGGAGGGGCCGCCCACCGAAAACCCCCATGCCAGCCAGCCATGAAACGGTTTGCCAGCGTCAAAATTTTGGGTGCTCCAACGCACCCAGGCACGCAGCCCGGCATGAATCGGGTTACCTTTGCTCAAAGGTCGGGCCTGCTCAAGCAGCAGGGCAAAAAGCACTGAGATAAAGCTCATGGCTTCATCATAACGGCACAATGCATCAGGCTGACAGCAGACGGTAGAAGTTACGCAGCATGCCCGCCGTGGCGCCCCAAATAAAGCGCTGCTGCGACTGATCCTGATAGGGCATGGAGAACCATTCGCGCCGAACCCCTTGCCACTCAAACGCGTGGCGCTGATGATGCGCGGGGTTCATCAGGAATTCCAGCGGTACCTCAAAAATGTCAGCCACCTCATAAGCATTGGGCGTCAGCGTGAAACCCGGCTGCACCAGTGCCACCACCGGCGTGATGATGAACGCCGAACCGGTCAGGTACTCAGGCAGCGCACCCAGCACCTGCACAAAGGTGGGGTCGAGCCCGACTTCTTCCTGCGCCTCGCGCAAAGCGGTGGCCGCTGCATCGGCATCGTCGTCGTCGGCCGTGCCGCCGGGAAAAGCAATTTGCCCCGAATGGTTGGACAAATGCAATGTGCGTTCGGTGAGCAAAATCGTCGGCTGTTCGCGCAGCACGATCGGCAACAAGACGGCGGCATGTCTCGGTGCGCGCTGCGAAAAACGGGGCTCGGCGATGACCTCCGGCTGCCAGGCCGGGGGTGAACTAAAGCGTGCTTGCAGCGCCGCCGCCTGCAACGCGGCCAGTGGCACCGCCGGCAAATGAGTGTCCACGCCGATCACCGGAATCTGACGCGGGTCAAATTGCGGCAAGCTGGACAGCGCACTGTTGGGCAAGTCGATGGTCATGAGAAATCAGCACCTGAAAAAGACAACAAAAAAGCCGCCCCAAACTTCCGCTGGGACGGCTTCTTTGTAAGACAACCCGCTTTAGACTGCGGCCGTCTTGGCTTTGCGGGCTGGCAGTTTTTCTTTGATACGTGCCGACTTGCCGCTACGTTCACGCAAATAATACAGTTTGGCACGACGCACATCGCCACGCCGTTTGACTTCGATACCCGCGATCAAGGGGCTGTAGGTCTGGAAAGTACGCTCCACACCTTCGCCGCTGGAAATCTTGCGCACGGTAAAGGCACTGTTCAAGCCGCGATTACGTTTTGCAATCACGACGCCTTCATAGGCCTGCACACGTTTGCGTGCACCTTCAACCACGTTGACGCTCACAACGACGGTGTCACCTGGGGCAAAGACGGGAATTATTTTTCCAAGACGAGCAATTTCTTCCTGCTCAAGGGTTTCAATCAGATTCATGAGGTCCTAAATGATCTTGGATGCGCCAGTGTCGGGATTGACACAAAGAGCCAACTGCAAATAGCAGTCAAACGGCCAGCCAGAGGATCGGTAAGCCCAACATTATAGCCGGATCAAGTGTCGCTTCGTCCACGACGGGCGACTTTGGCCAGGATCGCCAGGCGCCGCTCAGACCTGGCTGGCAAGAAAAGCTTCGTCGACGCGACTCAAACGTCCCGCCCGGCGCGCCTGGTCGATCAACTCGGGGCGCAGACGCAAGGTTAGCGCCAGCCGCTGTTCGCGCCGCCAGCGCTCGATCTGGACATGGTGGCCTGACAGCAGCACCTCCGGCACAGCTTGCCCCGACCATTGCTCGGGCCGGGTGTAATGCGGGCAATCCAGCAAGCCATCCAATACCGGGTTAAAACTATCCTGTTGGTGGCTGTCCGCAGCATTCAATACGCCGGGTTGCAGACGCGCCACGGCGTCGAGCAAGGCCATGGCCGCAATTTCGCCACCCGACAGCACAAAGTCGCCCAGGCTGATCTGCTCAGTCACGTAGCCATCGATAAAGCGCTGATCCAGGCCCTCGTAGCGGCCGCAAATCAGGATTGCGCCCTGGCTGTCAGACCAACGCTGAACCATGGCATGGTTGAGCGGCTGGCCCGCAGGCGAAAAAAGCAGCACCGGGGCGATTTCGGTGCGCTGCGACTGGATGTTCTTCAGGCATTGCGTCAAGGGCTCGGCCAGCATGACCATGCCGGGGCCGCCACCAAACGGGCGATCATCAACCCGCTTGTAGTTGCCTGCCGCAAAATCACGTGGGTTCGCCAGTTGGACATTGACCTGGCCCGACTCAAACGCGCGGCGCGTGATGCCACTGGTCAGAAAAGGGGCGAACAGCTCTGGAAACAGCGTGACGACGTCAAAACGCATGGGGTAAGGCTTAGAAGTCCGCTTGCCAATCCGCCAGAATGCGACGGCCGGGCAAATCGACCTCATCGATATAAACCGAGACAAAAGGAATCATCCGCTCCTGCGGCTTGCCGTCTTGTGCATAGTCCAGCACCAGCACGGTCTGTGCCCCGGTCGAGAGCAGTTCTCTCACCGTGCCAAGCGTCAAGCCTTCACGGTTGACGACGTCCAGACCAATCAGGTCAACCCAGTAGTATTCGTCTTTTTCTGCGCTTGGAAAACTGGAGCGAGCGACGAAAATACGTGCCCCACGCAAGGCCTCGGCGGCAGTGCGGTCATCCACCTCCTGGGCTGAAGCGACCACGGTGTCTGAATGCACTTTGGCTTCCTTGATCACCAGTTGGGCGACGCCGGAAAAAGTCTTGGCACCTTTTTCGGCGGGCAGTAGAAACCAGCGCTTGGAAGAAAAAAGCGCCTCGGGATCGGCGCTGTAGGGCAGGACTTTGAACCAGCCTTTGATGCCCCAAGCATCGGCGATGCGCCCAACTTCGATAGCATCCGCCGGTAATTCGGCGGCTTCAAGGCCAGGCAGCATCACAAATCAGGCGCCGCCGGGCTGCCCCAAGGCGACTGCAGCCCTTTGGGGGGCAGCGCAGCACGCGAAGCGGCAAGCGTGGGGGCCATAAAACTTCAAGCCGCTTTTTTGGCTGCTTGATTGATCAGGCGTTCCACCGTGGGAGAGGCTTGAGCGCCCACGCTGCGCCAGTAGGTCAGGCGGTCCTGGGCAATGCGGATACTCTCTTCATTGGCTGTTGCAATCGGGTTGTAAAAACCAAGACGTTCGATGAAACGGCCGTCACGACGGGTGCGCTTGTCAGCGACGACAATATTGAAAAACGGGCGTGCTTTTGCACCGCCACGGGCGAGTCGGATGACGACCATGATTTATCCTTTGGGAGACGGAGTTTGACATCCATCATTTGATTCAGTATCTAATTCAGCGTTTGAGACACGCGACATGGCCACCCGGCCAGCGACACACTGAATAGCCGTACATTATAACGTTCCATTTTTTATGACACTCATTCGCCCCAGCCAAATAGAAGACATTCCGGCCATCGCCGCCATTTATGCCCATCATGTGCTGCATGGCACCGGCACTTTTGAGATTGACCCACCCTCGCCAGACGAGATGGCGCAGCGCCGCGCCGACGTGCTGGACAAAGGGTTGCCGTATCTGGTCGCAGCAAGAGGCGACCAGGTGCTGGGCTTTGCCTATTGCAACTGGTTCAAGCCACGCCCGGCTTACCGGTTCTCGGCCGAGGACTCAATCTATCTGGCCGATGTAGCCATAGGGCAAGGCCTGGGGCGCGCGTTGCTGGCAGAACTGATAACTCAGGCCGAAAAAGCCGGCGTACGAAAATTGATCGCCGTCATCGGCGACTCCGCCAACCTGGGTTCAGTCGGTGTGCACCGATCAGCTGGGTTTTCCATGGTTGGCGTGCTCAAATCATGTGGCTGGAAATTTGATCAATGGCTGGATGTGGTCATGATGGACAGAGCCTTGGGTCTGGGCGCTACCCGCGCCCCGCAAACATCAGCAAGCTCATGAAAAACAAGACTGTGGCCGCTTGGCTGACCTTTATCGGCGGCCCCTTGGGGCTGCACCGTTTTTATTTGTATGGCAAGGGGGACCTGCTCGGTTGGCTGCTGCCGGTACCCACGGCATTGGGCCTGTATGGCCTTGAGCGTGTGCAGCAAAACGGTCTGGACGACCTCGGGAGTTGGGTCTTGATCCCGTTGCTGGGCTTCACCATGGCCGGTTGCGCCTTGAATGCTATCGTTTATGGTTTGATGACGCCTGAGAAGTGGAACGCCCGGTTCAACCCGTCAGCCTCCGCGGATGCGGCATCCGGGCGCACCAACTGGTTCACCATTGGCGCCATCAGCTTGGCGCTGCTGCTGGGCACCACCGTGTTGATGAGCAGCCTGGTGTTCAGTTTTCAACGCTATTTCGAATACCAAATCGAGGAAGCGCGCAAAATTTCTCAATGAAATCGGTAACTAAATGGCTTGAAGCTCTGTCGGTTGTCAACTGTTGTCAAGCTGTTAAAAAATCTGCAAGCTGAGCCAGTACGCCAGCGCCGCAATCAAGGCGGTGGCCGGAATAGTCAGAATCCAGGCCCACATGATGTTGCCGGCCACACCCCAACGCACTGCGCTGGCGCGCTGGGTGGCGCCCACACCCACGATGGCGCCGGTGATGGTGTGCGTCGTCGAAACAGGAATACCCAGAATTGTCGCCATGAAAAGGGTGATCGCGCCCCCGGTCTCCGCACAAAAGCCATGCACCGGCTTGAGCTTGGTAAGCCGTTGCCCCATGGTTTTGACAATGCGCCAGCCACCAAACATGGTGCCCACGGCGATGGCTGAATAGCAGGTCACCACGACCCAGGTCGGGGGCGATTGATCGCCAACTGCGGTGTAACCCGTCGCGATCAACAGCATCCAGACAATCCCGATGGTTTTCTGCGCATCATTGCCGCCATGACCCAGGCTGTATGCGCCGGCCGACACCAATTGCAGGCGCCGAAACCAGCGGTCCACTCGACTCGGGGTACTCAGGCGCAAAGTCCAGGACACCGTGATCAGCATGAGAGACCCGAGCAAGAATCCCATCAAGGGTGACACGAAGATGAATAGCACGGTCTTCATGACACTGGCGAATACCAGGGACGAGGCCCCGGCCTTGACCATGACAGCACCCACAATGCCGCCAATCAGCGCATGGGACGAACTGCTGGGAATGCCGAAATACCAGGTAATGAAATTCCAGCTGATGGCGCCAATGAGTGCGCCAAAGACAATGTTGACGTCCACAACGCCGGGCTGAACCAGCCCTTTACCGATCGTGGCAGCAACGCTGAATTGAAAAACAAAAATTGCAACGAAATTGAAAAACGCTGCAAAAAGCACAGCCTGCCCCGGCTTGAGTACACCGGTAGACACCACCGTGGCAATTGAATTGGCAGCGTCATGAAAACCATTCATGAAATCGAACACCACGGCCAGCACCACCAGCAACACCACCACCCACAGCCCCACGTGAACCGATGCCATGACGGACCGGTCTCAGGAGTTTTCGAGGACGATGCCCTCGATGACGTTGGCAACGTCTTCGCATTTGTCGGTGATCGTCTCCAGCAACTCATAGATCGCCTTGAGCTTGATCAATTCCCGCACATCCGGCTCTTCCCGAAAGAGTTTGCTCATGGCGCTGCGCAGGATGCGGTCGGCGTCCGACTCCAGCTGATCAATCTCTTCGCAGGTTTTCAGGGCCGCTTCGGCCGTGGCAGGATCGGCAATTTTTGCCAGCATCTTGACGGCGTCGCGCACGCGCTCACAACATTTCACACTGACGTCGGTCAGGCGCTCGATATCCTGAGTCATATGACGCACGTCATACAGCGCCATGGTTTCGGCCGAGTCCTGAATCAGGTCGGCGATGTCGTCCATGGTGTTGATCAGCGTATGAATTTGCTCACGATCAATCGGCGTGATAAAAGTCTTGTGAATACTTTTATTGACGTCATGAGTCACTCGGTCGGCCGCGCGCTCAGCGATATCCACGTCCTGATTGAATTTCTCGCGCAAGTGCGGATCACTGTAATTGGCCACCAGTTTGGAAAACGCGTGGGCCGCCTCGACGATTCGGTCCGCATGCTGGTTGAACATTTCAAAAAAATTGCCTTCACGCGGCAACAACTTGGCAAACAGCATCGCTTACTCCAGTGAAAAATATATCAGTCAAATGACATTTTTATGACAGGCGCGAGTTTAACCGCCGTCATTGCGCCATCTTCTAAGGCGTTGATCGATGCGTCTTGCGCTTCCAGAAATACGCCATCAAGGGCTTGACGCTGATGCCGTGCATAAGTATGGAAAGCGACACCACAATCAGTGTTAGTTGAATCAATTGCAGGCCCAACGGTTCGGGCAAACCGTGCTGAATGGCGTACATCAAATAATAGAGTGAACCAATGCCGCGCACACCGAACCAGCCTGTCATGGCGCGTATTCTCCAGCTGGTATGCGTGCCCCACAGGCCGAAAAAAACACTGATCGGGCGGGCTACCAGAAACAAAAACAGCGCCAGGCCAACGGCGGCCCAACTCCACGAATTCAAAAACAAGCTGCCGCCGACCAACAAAACCAGCATCACCTCCGACAGCCGCTCCAGATGTTCCTTGAACACCAGCGATCCTTCACTCACCGTTGGCAGCGGCTCAGGCTCAGGCTCGGGGCTTGCAGGGGTGATCTGATCTGTCTGCGCATCCAGGGTAAGCGGAGCCAGCCTTTCATCCGTGCTCTGCCGCGTTGTTTTGGCCAGCTTCAGCTCAGTCTGACGTAGCGCCACAGCGGCGGAAAAAACGGCTAAAAATCCCCAGGCGTTCAGCATCACAGACAAGCCATATACGACGCCAATCAGCCCGAGACCGAGGAAGTCGTCCATTAATTCATGTTGGTGTGGCGCACGACGCAGTTTCCAGCCCAGGCGTGCCAGTACCACACCGGCAACGATGCCAATTGCAATGCCACCCACGGTGGCCCACAGCACATCGACCACCACCCAATTCAGGTTGGCATCGCCCAGCTCATGCAGCCCCAGCATGCCCAGCCCGAGCATGACAAAGGGGAACGCGCTACCGTCGTTCATGCCCGCCTCGCAGGTCAGGGTGAAGCGCAGCTGGTCACGGTCGCCTGGGTGGCGGCTTTGCACATCGGTGGCCAACACCGGGTCGGTCGGTGCGACGATCGCACCCAGCAACACGCCGGCACCCCAGGACAAATCCAGCACGTAGTAGGCAAAGGCGGCAACCAGCGCCACCGTCATGCTCATCGACACAGTGGCCAGCAGAAGCGGCGCGCGCCAGCGCGAAAAGCTGAACGGTACCGGCATTTTGACGCCCGCAGAAAACAGGGAAATCAAGACCGCGACTTCAGTTAGTACCTCCAGCAGCGCTGATTCCTTGAGTGGATTGAAATGAAAGAGATTGAGCACGCTTGGTCCCACCAGCAAACCCACCGCCAGATAAATAATGGCAGCGGTGACCGGCGAGCGCTTAAGCACGGAAGGCGTGAGGCCCCGGACGAGCAATAACCCGCCGATCAGAACAAACCACTGTGCGTTATTCATGGTTGGGGTGCAGGTGCATTGGCAGCAGTTTAGTCTTGGAGCCGTCCGCCAACTGTCAAAGCTGCGCCGACAACCTGGAAACCTCCGCTTGTCCTACGCAGGCAAAGCAGCTAAGGATGAATAAGGCGGGCCCCGCACATCAAATCAATACCGACCATCCTATTGAAGGTCACGAGACGCTGCGGCGTGGCCGAAAAAGTGCCGCGTTTGAGCGATAGTACCCTCGGACGTGCGGCCTGCTCGGAATCACGACCTCATCAGATTGACCTGGGACCAGCCAAGTAAGGGGGTGCCTCCATGGGCGCACGCCAAAAAAAACCACCTGACGGTGGTTTTTTAGCTACAAAGCAGTAAAGGTTGAATTTACTTCTTGGGAGCTTCTACGGCAGGCTTGGCTGCTTCAGTAACGGCAGCCTTGGCAGCGTCGCCAGCAGCACCAACAGCAGCAGCAGCTGCACCCGTCGCGGCGGAGGCAGCGTTGGTGGCAGCAGAAGCAGCGTCAGTGGCAGCAGCAGCAGCCATGCCAGCATCTTTCACAGCCTCAACAACAGCAGGGGCAGGCGCAGCAGCGGGTGCGGGAGCCTCTTCTTTTTTACCACAAGCGACCAAAGCAGCAGCAGCAATAACGGCGGCCAAAACAAGCGATTTATTCATTTCAAGATTACCTAATAAGTTAACAAAACAATTTCCGGAAATTGTCAATGCAGAAAAACTGCAAGGACCAAGTAAAAATGACTCGAGCTCTTTTTACTTAGGGAGAAATTATATATTGAAACAGTAGTTTTCCCACGTTTTTCAGAGGCGCGGGCGCTCATCGGGCTCCAAATTCGGCTCTGAATTTGTTGAGGGTGGTGTAAGTAGTTGATTTATAGGAATAGTTTTAAACATGGATAAGCTCAAGAGTTGCAGGGTTTCATACCGCCCGCCGGGCGTTACGGGCTGGCTGGGGCGCCGAAGGTACCGCTCAGCAGTTCGGGCAGCCGCTGCAACTCCATCTTGAAGCCGCACGCCTGCGCGTGGCCGCCACCGCCCATGCTTTCGGCCAGCGGAATGCAACTGAAGCCGCGCTCCGATCGCAAGCCCGCCTTGACCTGGCCGCTCTTGTCAACGCTCCACATCAAGGCAAAGGTGCCACTTTTCTTGCACAATATTTCCCCCACCAGACTGTGAAACACGCCGGGTGCATTGACCATCAGCCCGTGCTGATCATTGAAGCTAAGGGGTTGCGCCCCCTCGGCGATATCGGTGGCAAGCTTGCTGAACTTCTCGTCCATGGCGCGACCGCGCACCACGAAGCTGACCAGCTGCGCGGCATCAAATGCTGCGATGTCACGCCAGCGCTCAAATTTGAACGGTTCCATGTCGAGCGCCGCCAGAAAAGCTGCACTCTCGGGGTATTGCCAGACCCAGATGTCGCGGTCTTCCACAAAACGTACCAGATCGGGCAGGGCTTGCTCAGGCTGAAAGAACTCCCAGGCCAGGCGGGCGCCCGACTTGTGCATGTCGAAATGCACCACGCCACAGCGACAGGCAAAACCGCTCAGTTTGTCAGCGGCACTCTTGTGGTGATCAAGCATCACCAGCTTGGCACAGCGTTCTTCAATCTGGCGCGTGATCTCGGGTGAAAACGAAAAATCAAGGATATAAACCGCGCGACCGGCCAGTGCGGGCAGGTCATCCACCGACTTGATGTCGCCATGGTCAAGCCCGAGAAACTCGGCCTGGCCCGCGTAATACAGCCAGGCGGCCAGCGCCGCCGCAAAACCGTCCGGGCAGTTTCGGCCATGGTAAAGAATGAGCGGTTGCGGGTCGTTGTGGTCGGGTTTGATCAAAAGACGCAGGGGCAGGATGGTTTTCATGGAAAGACGAGTTTAATTTAATTGCTATTTATTTTATAGCTTATTACGCAATAGGGACGCGGGCTAAAGCCCAATTTAATGCAAAATACAATACAAAGATGAGCCGTACCGACACCCCTCCATTTTTCCTCGCCAGTGTCGCACCAAGCGGGCAGCAATTTGACGCCTGGTCAAATCAGCCGCTGTTGCTGTCGCTGGAGCAAGGCGGCCTGGATTGGCCGAGCTCCTGCCGCAACGGCACCTGCCGCACCTGCATTGGGCGACTGGCGCAGGGCCAGGTGCGCTACCAGATCGAATGGCCCGGCCTGAGCGCCGAGGAAAAGCTGGAAGGCTATGTGCTGCCCTGTGTCGCGTATCCGTGTTCGGATCTGACGCTGCACCGTGAGACCTGAACGCCATCCAAAGAGTTGGGGTTGTGCGCAAAGCGGCTTGGGTGCGCATGACGGTGAACGATTCGACCAAGGCTCAGGATGATCTCAAATCGGGACGTGGGATTTTTTTGAACCGGATCTTGCGGTCAAGTTCAATCGCATCTTTTTTGACCTGGCGCGCAGCATCGAGTTTTTGCCCCTCGGCCAGCCATTGGGCAAATTCCTGCGGGGTTTCGAGCGTGATGCGCCCCAGCGCGGCGGCGCGAAAGTCGTAAATCACGATCTCGCCGGCTTTTTGCGTGTTGACCCCCTTGCCACTTTGCAGCGCGCCGCGCTTGCGGCCAATCGCCTCCAGCAATTCCTCATCTTGCAAACCATCCATCGCGTCCAGTTTGTAGCGCGCCGCCAACAGCGCTGGGTAATGCACTTTCAGGTAGGCCAGCAGTTCCAGCGCCGCCTCTTCCTCGTTGAACGCGTTGCGGCCGATGGCGCCGCTGGCGGCCAGGTTGTAGCCGCTCTTGGCAACAATGATGCGCGGCCACAGCATGCCGGGCGTGTCATAGAGGTAAAAATCATCGGCCAGGGCGATGCGCTGCTCCAGTTTGGTGATGCCCGCCTCGTCGCCGGTTTTGGTGGCGCGTTTGCCGGTCAGGGTGTTGATCAGTGTGGACTTGCCGACATTGGGAATGCCGCAGATCAGCACGCGCATCGGCTTGACCATGCCGCCCCGACTGGGTGCCAGCGCAAAACATTCCTTGATCAGCGCCTTGGCCGGCGCGCTGACACTGGCGTCGAGCCCGATCGCTCGCGTGCCCGCTTGAGCGTTGTAATGTGTCAGCCACAGGGCGGTGCGCGTTGGATCGGCCAAGTCTTGTTTGTTCAACACTTTGAGCGTGGGCTTGCCCGCCATGAGCTCGGCCAGCATCGGGTTGGCGCTGGAGCCGGGCAGGCGTGCGTCGAGCAGCTCAATCACCACATCGATGTTCTTGACCCGTTCTTGTATCGCTTTTTGGGTCAAATGCATATGACCCGGAAACCACTGGATTGCCATTCTCTTTGTTCCTTTTGCCGATCCAGATGGGCCGACGACCCCGCTATTGTCCTATTGCGCGGCGGCGCCCCATTTGTCGACCCGGCCGCGCGAGGCCTTGATCTCGGCGCGCTGGCTCTTGGCCACGCGCAGTCTTTGCTTTGATGCGTAGCTGGGCTTGGTGGCGCGGCGGGTCTTGGGTGGCAGCGCCACCGTGTTGACCAATTCATGCAGGCGCATGAGGGCGTCCAGCCGGTTCATCTCCTGCGTGCGCTGCTGCTGCGCCTTGATGACCAGCACACCGTCCTTGGTGATGCGGCTGTCATGCAGCGCCAGTAAGCGCTCTTTCACCTCTGGCGGCAGGGAGGAGGCGGTGATGTCAAAACGCAGATGAATTGCGCTGGAGACCTTGTTGACGTTTTGCCCGCCCGCTCCTTGCGCCCGGATGGCCGAGAGTTCAACCTCGGCTTCGTCGATTTGCAGCCGGAGCGCAGAGGTAGGTTCGCTCATGGCGGTGGCTCAGGCGGATGCGGTTTGCGCTTCCGGCGCCGTCACGTAACGCGCCACAAAAGCGCCCACCGTACTGGCACGCAAGGGCAACCACACGATGTGACCACTGCCGGGGGCCACCGTCGTGGCTTGCCCGTCGGCAGCCTCCATGCGCTCAAGGTGCAGATCAAAGTTACCGCTTGGGTGGATGATCTCCAGCCAGTCACCCACGGCAAAACGGTTCTTCACGGTGACTTGGGCCAAGCCCCGGGTCGCGTCAAAAGCCGCCACATCGCCCACGTACAGGCTGCGGCCGGACTCCGAATAACCCCGCAGGTAATTTTGCGTCGACTCCGGCGTATGCCGCTGGAAAAAGCCCGAGGTGTAGCCGCGGTTGGCCAACCCTTCGAGTTGCCCGAGCAAAGCGGGATCGAGTTCGCGCCCGGCCACCGCGTCAGCAATGGCACGGGCGTAGCTTTGCACCGTGCGGGCCACGTAATACGGGCTTTTGGTGCGGCCCTCGATCTTGAGCGAATCGACGCCAATCTCGACCAGGCGCTTGACGTGCTCGATGGCGCGCAAGTCCTTGGAATTCATGACATAGGTGCCGTGCTCATCCTCTTCAATCGGCAGGTAGCTGCCCGGACGCTGGCCTTCCTCGATCAGGTAGACCTGATCCGGGGCCGCGCCGCGTTGCGCCTGTTCCTGCTCGCGCTCAAGCGCCGCCTGCGGTGCCAGCAAATCGCCCGAGGCATCGACCACGCCGGACAAGGTCTTGTAGTCCCAGCGGCAGGAGTTGGTGCAACTGCCCTGGTTGGCGTCGCGGTGGTTGAAATAGCCTGACAGCAGGCAGCGCCCCGAGTAGGCAATGCACAGCGCGCCGTGCACAAACACTTCCAGTTCGGTGTCCGGGCAGTCCTGGCGGATTTGCTCGACCTGGTCGAGCGATAACTCACGCGACAGTATCACCCGGCTCACACCCACCGCTTTCCAGAAGCGCACGGCGGCGGCGTTGACCGTGTTGGCCTGCACCGAGAGGTGGATTTCCATCTCGGGCCAGGTCTCGCGCACCATCATGATCAGGCCGGGGTCGGACATGATCATGGCGTCGGGCTTCAAGGCAATCACCGGCGCCATGTTTTGCACATAGCTCTTGATCTTGTTGCCATGCGGGAAGATGTTGGACACCAGGTAAAACTTATGTCCTAGCGCGTGCGCGTGCTCAATGCCCTGCTGCAGCACCGCAATGTCACCAAAGTCATTGTTGCGCACGCGCAAGCTGTAGCGGGGTTGGCCCGCATAAATCGCGGTGGCACCAAAGGCAAAAGCCGTCTCCAGCATCCTCAGCGAGCCGGCCGGTGCCAACAGTTCAGGGGTTTTGAAGCTCATGCGCCTCCTCCGGCCAGTCCAACAGGCGGCGTGCCCGCTGGCTGGGGCAGGAGAAGCAGGGGGGGGGCAGTTGACATCAATGGATTCCGGTTTGCATAAAGAGGTGACAGCGCGTCACGGATGGCCGATTATCGGTTCTGCCGCCGTTTTTGGCCTGACCACGTCAAGCGGCGGGCCTCAGTGCGGGCACCGAACAAGCGTTCCTGTCAGCCCCCAACTGCTAAGTCAATTTCGGCTCTAGCCCTCGTTCACTATAGGTAAGTAGCTATATAAATAATAGCAAATTAATTCATGAACTGGCTGACTTATGTTTGCTGCCGCACAGACGCCCTCTGATGCAGAGAAGATAGTTCCCACTGTGTTACTGGACTTCTGGATGCCAGTCGCATTCCGGTGTGGATTGGCAACCCACCACAACCTTTTACAGGAACAACGAATGAACGCACTATTGAAAAACGCATTGGCAGTGACCGCCGTGGCCCTGGCCGCGCACGCGTCAGCCCAAGTTACTCTCTTCGAGCAGGAAGGCTATCAAGGCGAGTCCTTCACGACTTCCAGAACGGTCGATAACCTGGCGCGCCGGGGCTTTAACGACAGCGCCTCGTCGGCGGTGGTCGTCGGGGTGCGCTGGGAAGCGTGCGAAGACCAACGCTTCAGCGGCCGCTGTGTCGTGCTGCGCCCGGGCAAGTACCCGTCACTCAATGCCATGGGCTTGAGCAACCGCATCACCTCGGTGCGCGCCGTGAGCCGCAACACCCGCGTCGATGACCGGCGCTATGCGCCGGCACCGGCTCCGATGATCGCTGCTGCAGCCCCGCAGATTACCTTTTATGAAAATGAGGGCTTATCCGGCCGCTCTTTCACTACCGGCGCGCAGGTCAACAATTTGAACCGCTTTGGCTTCAATGACCGCGCTTCATCGGCGGTGGTGGTGGGTGAGCGTTGGGAGGTCTGCGACGATGTTCGCTTCAATGGGCAGTGCGTGGTCTTGCGTCAGGGCAACTATCCGTCACTGCGTGCCATGGGCTTGAACAACCGCGTGTCATCGGTGCGAGCGCTCGACCGCAATGAGCGCATTGATGAGCGCCGTTATGCGCCAGCACTCGCAGCCGCGGTAGCGCCAGTAGCTGCGCAGATCACTTTCTACGAAAACGAGGGACTGAACGGCCGGTCCTTCACCACGGCCCGCGAAGTCAACAACTTCAACCGCTTTGGCTTCAATGACCGTGCCTCATCCGTGGTTGTCGTGGGCGAGCGTTGGGAGGTCTGCGACGACGTCCAGTTCCGCGGACAGTGCGTGGTTTTGCGTCAGGGCAACTACCCGTCATTGCGGGCCATGGGCTTGAACGACCGCATCTCGTCGGTGCGCATGCTGGACCACAATGAGCGCATCGACGACCGTCGTTATGCTCCCGCGCTGGTCGCGGCCCCCGTGGCGGCGCCCGATTTCCGCCCGCAACGCGACGAACGGCTGTTTGAAGCCAACGTCACCTCGGTGCGTGCGGTGATGGGTACGCCTGAACAGCGCTGCTGGGTCGAGCCCGGTCAAGTTTCCCAAAACAACAACGCGCCGGCTGCGATTGCCGGCGCCTTGCTCGGCGGCATTTTGGGCCATCAGGTTGGCGGTGGCACCGGCAAGGACCTCGCCACCGTCGGCGGCGCGATCGCCGGGGCCGCTCTTGGTGCCAACGTCGGCGGCGGCCAACAGGCAGCAGCCCAAGACGTGCGGCGCTGCGAAAACGTACCCAACCAGAAGCCCCAGTATTGGGACGTTAGCTACAACTTCCGGGGTCAGGAACATCGCATTCAGATGACGACACCGCCCGGCAACACCGTGGCCGTCAATGCGCAGGGTGAGCCGCGCCAGTAAGAACTTGAAAAGCCCGCCAAAGCAAAGCTTTGGCGGGCTTTTTTTTGTCTTTTGGTGGCTTACTCGTCGCCCAGGTTGCCCGCCTGGTACTTGCTGGCGAGCTGCTTCTGGGTGCCGCCAGGCACGGCCGCATAGTGAGAAAACGTGAGGTTGTACGAGCCTTGGCCGCCCGTGAGCGATTTCAGGCGGCCTTGGTAGTCATCCAGTTCGGCCAACGGAATTTGTCCGCTGATGACCACGCTGCCATTCGGACGCGGCTGCGTGCCGGTGACATGGCCGCGCTTGGCCGCCAGATCGCCCGTGAGGTCGCCGATGCTGCTCTCGGGGGCCAGCACCTCGATGTTGACCAAGGGCTCGAGCACGATCGGGCTGGCCTTGAGCACGGCATCGAGCGTGGCTTTGCGCCCGGCGGTCGTGAAGGCGATGTCCTTGCCGTCGACGGCATGGGTTTTGCCATCGAGCACCGTAACGCGCAGATCGTCCAGCCCAAAACCCGCCACTGCGCCCTCAAGCAGAGCCTGGCGCACGCCTTTTTCAACCGCCGCCATGAACACGCCCGGAATGGCGCCGCCCTTGACCTGGTCCGCAAATTCGAATCCCGCCCCGCGCGCCAGCGGCTCCACCCGCAGCATCACCTCACCAAACTGGCCCGCCCCGCCGCTTTGTTTTTTATGGCGGCAGTGGCCCTCGGCCTGGCCCGTGATGGTCTCGCGGTAGGCAATTTGCGGCGCACTGGTGTCAAGCTCCAGCTTGTACTGCTGCTGCATGCGCAACAGCTTGGTGCGCAGGTGCATCTCGCCCAGGCCCCGAATCACGGTCTCATGGGTGCCCGGATGGCGCTCAATCTTGAAACAGGGGTCTTCCAGCGCCAGCTTGTTCAGAACTTCAAACAGGCGCTGCTCGTCGCCCTTGCGCCGGGGTTGCACCGCCAGTCCTTGCATTGGCAGCGGAAACGCCAAGGGTTGGAGGTGAATGCTGTCTTGGTCGTGCGACTCGTGCAGCACGCAGTCGAACTCAATTTCATCAACCTTGGCAATGGCCCCGATGTCGCCGGGGATGAGCGCCGGAGTTTCAATATAGTCCTTGCCCTGCAGCCGGTACAGGTGGGTCACTTTGAAAGCGCGTTTGGTTGAACCTGCAAACAGCTGAGCGTCTCTATGCACGGTGCCCTGGTAGACCCGAAACACACCCAGCTTGCCGACAAAGGGGTCGACCACCACCTTGAAAACATGGGCCAGCACCGGCAGCTCATCATCGGGCTGCGCCAGCAAGGCTTTGGCGGGCTGGCCCGGCTCGCCCCGATAAAACGGGGGTGGGTTGCCCTCCGCCGGGCTCGGCGCCAGTTTGGCCAGTGCATCGAGCAGTTGCAGCACGCCAGCACCGGTCTTGGCTGACACAAACAGGATCGGAATCAGGTGACCGGCGCGCAGCGCGCGCTCAAAGGGTGCGTGCAATTCTTGCGGGCTGGGCTCCAGGCCGTCTTCCAGGTAGCGCGCCAGCAGGCTATCGTCTTCTTCAATCAATTGGTCGATCAGGGCGCGGTGCGCCGCCGCCACCGAGGCAAAGTCGCTCTCGCCATCCGCGTGACCGAGCAGCT
Source organism: Gammaproteobacteria bacterium (assembly GCA_025359085.1). Classification (GTDB taxonomy): domain Bacteria; phylum Pseudomonadota; class Gammaproteobacteria; order Burkholderiales; family Burkholderiaceae_C; genus Rhodoferax. The sequence goes on along the minus strand of JANYHL010000082.1, from coordinate 87,329 downwards.
CGACCACGTCCTGGCTGTGGTGCAGCGGCAGCTCCAGCAACAGACATTGCTTGCCAAAACGTGCGCGAATGTCGTTGACCAGGGCCAACAGGTCGATGTTGTCGGCATCGATTTTGTTAACTAAAATCATGCGACACAGGCCACGCTCACCGGCCAGCGTGAACATGCGCTCGGTCGAGAGTTCAATGCCGGTTTGCGCGTTGATGACCACCAGTGCCGTGTCCACGGCGGCCAGCGCGCTGATGGCCTGGCTGGCGAAGTCGGGGTAGCCGGGAGTGTCGATCAGGTGAATTTGGATGCCACCGGTTTTGAGGCTGACCACCGCCGATTGCAATGAGTGGCCCAGTTCTTTCTCGATCGGGTCGAAATCACAGACCGTGCTGCCCTTGTCCACCGAGCCCCGGCCGGTGATGGCGCCACAGCTGGCCAGCAAGCTTTCAGTCAGGGTGGTTTTACCGGCGGCACCGTGGCCGACCAAGGCAACCGTGCGAATGTTGGCAGACAGTTTCTGGCTCATGGAAGTCCCTTGAAGTGACGTGATGCAGCGCCAAGTTTCAAGCGACCCCGGTTGAATTGGTTTGTCGTACATCAATTGCGGCGCATTGCCTGGGCAGGGCGGCCGCCCCTTGACTGGGTTTTCGGGCCGGCTTATTCCCCGAACGCAATCCGCCCCGCCATGATCGTGCAGCGTACCCGACCCGGCAACTCATAGCCGGAAAACGGCGTGTGCTTGCCCTGGCTGCGCAAGGCATCACTCTGCACGGTCCAGGCGGCTGCCGGGTCAAACACGCACAGGTCGGCCGCGCCGGCGGCGACCAGACGCCCGGTGCTGGCCTGTCTTTTGCCGAGCGAGGTAGCCAAAACGGCGGCCGGTCCACTGGTCACCACGGCCAAGGCCCGCGCCAGACTGACGCCACTGTCCTGGCTCCATTTGAGGGCCAGGCTCAGCAGCAACTCCACGCCCGTGGCACCCGGTTCGCTCTCGGCAAACGGCAGCGTTTTGGCGTCCTCGTCCACGGGTGTGTGATCGGACACCAGTGCATCGATGGTGCCATCCAACAAACCGGCACGCAGCGCATCGCGATCACGTTGCTGGCGCAGGGGCGGATTGAGGCGAGCCCGGCTGTCAAAGTAACCAATGTCGGCATCGGTCAAATGCAGTGAATTGATGCTGATGTCGCAAGTCACATTCAAGCCGTCGAGCTTGGCCTGACGCACCAAGGCCACGCCCGCGGCACTGCTGAGGCGGCATAAATGCACGCGTGCAGCCGTCGCGCGCATCAGCTCGAAAATGGTGTGCAGGGCAATGGTTTCAGCCGCCACCGGCACGCCGCTCAGTCCCAAGCGGGTCGCCAAGGCGCCACTGGCGGCCACGCCTTGACCCAAAAATAAGTCCTGCGGGCGCAACCAGACGGCGTAGCCAAAGGTGCTGGCGTATTGAAACGCGCGTTGCATGACTTGGGTGTTGGGCAGCGGAACTTCAGCCTGGCTGAACCCTACGCAGCCGGCCTCGGTGAGCTCCTGCATCTCGGACAATGATTCACCGGCCAGATTGCGGGTCAAGGCGCCGAGCGGATAAACCCGGGCTTGGTTCAGTTTTTCGGCCCGAAAGCGCAGCATCTCGACCAGGCCCGGCTCATCGAGCACCGGGTCGGTGTCAGGCCAACACACCAGGCTGGTGACCCCGCCGGCCATTGCCGCGGCCATTTCCGACTCCAGCATGCCTTCATGTTCATGACCGGGCTCGCGCAGCCGCACCGCCAGGTCCACCAAACCGGGCATCACGATGCAGCCGCTGGCGTCGACGATTTGATCGGGCCGGAAATCAGAAGCTATATTTTTGATAGCTAGAATCGTCCCATTGGCAAGGGCTACATCCACTATTTCATCAAAACCACTGGCCGGGTCCATGACCCGGCCGCCTTGAATCAGAATATTTGTCAGTGTTTTCATATCAGGCCTCATTCCCTGCCACGATGCTCATCGCCGCCATGCGTACGGCAATACCAAAAGTCACCTGCGGCAAGATCACACTCTGTTTGCCGTCCACCACCGCCGAGTCAATCTCCACCCCGCGGTTGATCGGCCCCGGGTGCATCACGATGGCATCGGACTGGGCCAGTTGCAGTTTCTCCGGCGTCAGGCCAAAGCTCTTGAAAAACTCCTGGCTGGAGGGCAGCAACGCGCCACTCATGCGCTCGTTTTGCAGACGCAGCATGATGATCACGTCAGCGCCTTTGATGCCTTCTTCCAGCGTGTGGCAGACGCGCACGCCCATTTGCGCCATGTCGCCCGGCACGATGGTTTTGGGGCCAACCACCCGCACTTCAGGGCAACCCAGCGTCGTGAGGGCGTGAATGTCAGAGCGGGCCACGCGCGAGTGCAGCACGTCGCCGACGATGGCCACCGTCAGGTTGGAAAAATCTTTTTTGTAATGGCGGATGGTGAACATGTCGAGCAAGCCTTGCGTGGGGTGCGCATGGCGCCCGTCGCCGGCATTGATCACATGCACATGCGGCGCCACATGCTGCGCAATCAGATAGGGCGCGCCTGATTCGCTGTGGCGCACCACAAACAGGTCAGCCGCCATGGCGCTCAGGTTGGCGATGGTGTCAAGCAGCGACTCGCCTTTGACCGCCGAGGAGCGCCCGATATCGAGATTAATGACATCGGCACTGAGCCGTTTGGCGGCAATCTCGAAGGTGGTTCGGGTGCGGGTGGAGTTCTCAAAAAACAGGTTGAACACGCTTTTGCCGCGCAGCAGCGGCACTTTCTTGACTTCGCGGTCGCCAATGCTGACGAAGTTGGTGGCGGTGTCCAGGACCTGAGTCAGGATGCTCTTGGGCAAGCCCTCGGTCGAGAGCAGGTGAATCAGCTCGCCGTTTTTATTGAGCTGGAGATTGCGTTTGTAAAGCATGGTCTAGCGCGCCTTCACGTTAAAACTGAACACCCCGGCTTCACAGCGCGCCAGAGACAGGGACTGGTTCGCAGGCAGCACAATGCGCGCCGCACACACGTCGGCTTGAATCGGTAGCTCGCGGCCGCCGCGGTCTACCAACACCGCCAGCTTGATACTGGCAGGCCGACCAAAGTCAAACAATTCATTGATGACCGCGCGGATGGTGCGCCCGGTGAACAACACATCATCGAGCAGGATGATGTTGGCGTTATTGACCTCAAAAGGAATTTGCGTTTGCGCCGCAACTGTCATGCCACGGTGGGCGTAATCGTCACGGTGCAGGGCAGAGGAGATCACGCCGTGGGGGCCTGAGAGGCTCAGGTCGCGTTGCAAACGCTCGGCCAGCCAGGCACCCCCCGAAGTGACCCCGATCAAATGCATGTTGGGGCGAAAAAAGGCGCGCACGCCCGTCAGCAACTCAAGGTACAGGCCTTCAGCGTCCAGCGCCAGTATGCTCATGGAATACTCCTTAAAAATTGTTCAAGAATAATGCAGGCAGCCATTGCATCGGCGTCGCGCGCGCCCTGCGCCAGCGCCTCGGTCGTGGTGTAACGCTCGTCGACTTCAAACACAGGCAGTTTGAAGCGGCCCTGCAACTGGCGCGCAAACCGCCGCGCCCGCAGCGTGTTCTCGTGTGCGGCGCCGTCCGGGTGAAAGGGGATCCCGACCACCAGCGCATCAGGCTGCCATTCCTTGAGCTGGAGCGCAATTTTGGCAAAGCGCGCATCACCTTCGGCGGCAATCGTGCCCTGCGGCTGGGCGGTACGCAACAAGCGATTGCCGACGGCAAAGCCGGTACGCTTCATGCCGAAGTCAAGGGCCAGAAAAGTTTGCAAGTTCGCTGCAACGTGCACTGAATTTTGAACGGGAATCACGTTTGCCAGAGGCTCGGGCATGGAGGGAGGCATTGGCAAGGAGGGTAAAGGCATCGTCAAGTGCGTCAGGCGTGCCCGGTGTCGGGCGACAGCATCCACAGCTCCAAACCGAGCAACAACAAGGCCTGTTCGTAGCGCTGGGCCACCGGAGTGTCAAAAATAACATTGTTGCTGGCGGCCACGGTGAGCCAGCTGTTTTCCGAGATTTCAGACTCCAATTGTCCTTCGCCCCAGGCGGAATAGCCTAGCGACACCAACACTTTACGCGGCCCGGCCCCGGTAGAAATCGCTTCAAGCACATCTTTGGAGGTGGTCATCTCCAGACCACCCGGGATCACCATGGTGGAGGCGTAAACTGATTCGACCGGTTGGGCGGCCTTGGTAAAAGTTGCTTCATGCAGCACAAAACCGCGCTCGGTTTGCACCGGTCCACCCAAAAAAACGGGCGCGCTGGAGAGATCAGCGCGGCACATCGGCAGTTCTACTTTCTCAAACAGGCGTTTCAAGTCGATATCGCAGGGCTTGTTGATGACCAACCCGAGCGCACCGCGCTCGCTATGCTCGCACACATAGACGACGCTGCGGGAGAAGATTTCGTCGCGCAGACCGGGCATGGCGATCAGGAAGTGATTCGTCAGATTGGTCAGGGCAAAATCTGCAGGCATTTGATAATTTTAACGGTGATCATGAACAAGCAATTTGATTCTGGTTTGATGTGGTTTCGCCGTGATCTGCGGGTAACGGACAACGCCGCCCTGTGCCTGGCATTGGGGGCTTGCCGCCAGCTTCACTGCGTTTTTGTCTTTGACCGTGACATCCTTGACATCCTGCCGCGCGCGGATCGCCGAGTCGAATTCATCCGGGAGTCGCTGTGCGAACTGGATGACTCCTTGCGCCAACTCAGTGCTAAGGCGGGCGTGGGCCTGATCGTGCGCCACGCGGTTGCCAGCGAGGACATTGTGACGCTCGCCACCGCACTGCAGGTGCAAGCGGTGTTTGCGGCCCATGACTACGAGCCGCAGGCGCTGGCGCGCGATGAGAAGGTCAGGGCTGCCCTGGCGCAAGCCGGTATCGCCCTGCACACCTGCAAGGATCATGTGATTTTTGAAGGTCGGGAGATATTGACCAAGGCCGGCACGCCCTATGGCGTGTTCACACCTTACAAGAACACCTGGCTGGCGACGGTGACGCCGCAGCATTTGCGCAGCCAGGATTGCGCAGCGCTTGCGCAGGCATTGAAACCCCGGCCAAACGGCCTGCAACAAGCGGTGCCGACACTGGCCGCTATCGGCTTTGAAAAAACCAACCTGAGTCAACTCAAAATTCCCACCGGCGCATCGGGCGCGGCCCAGCTGTTTGAAGAATTTTTTGAACGCATGGACCGCTACCATGAAACGAGGGACTTGCCGGCGGTCAAGGGGCCGAGCTACCTCAGTGTGCACCTGCGCTTTGGCACGGTGTCGGTTCGCCAACTGGCGGCCATTGCGTTGCAAAGGAAGATGCACGGTAGCCCAGGGGCGGCGGTCTGGCTGGGCGAGCTGATCTGGCGCGATTTTTATTTTTCGATTCTTGCGAATTTTCCGCACGTAACGCAAGGCTCTTTCAAGGCCGAGTACGACGCGATCCAATGGGAGCAGGGCCCGCACGCTGATGCCTTGTTCCAGGCTTGGTGCGATGGCCGCACCGGTTATCCGCTGGTCGATGCCGCCATGGCCCAGATCAACCAGACCGGCTATATGCACAATCGCCTGCGCATGGTGGTGGGCAGCTTCCTGGTGAAAGACCTCGGGATTGACTGGCGCTGGGGTGAAAAATACTTTGCGCAGCACCTCAATGACTTTGACCTGGCGGCCAACAACGGTGGCTGGCAGTGGGTCAGTTCCAGCGGTTGCGATGCGCAACCGTACTTCCGGATTTTTAATCCGGTGAGCCAAAGTCAAAAGTTTGATGCCGAGGGCAATTTCATCCGTCGCTACTTGCCGCAACTGGCCCGACTACCGAGCAAAGTCATTCACGCACCGTGGACCGCCCAACCGCTTGAACTGCAAATGGCGGGCGTGACGCTCGGCCAAAACTACCCGGCGCCGATCGTGGCGCACGCTGCAGCGCGCGCGCTCACCCTGCAGCGCTATGCGATCGTCAAGAAAAATCACCCAGCCCGTTGATTTTGCTACTTAATAAATAGCGTACTATTCAGTATCAACGAGGGCTAGAGGCTAATTTAATCCTCAACCGTAGACAGGCAGTATTGGCGCACCAGGCCAATCAGCTCGTCTTCAGAATACGGTTTGCCCAGGTAATGATCAACACCGAGTTCGCGGGCCCGTTCACGATGTTTCTCCGCAATGCGCGAAGTAATCATGATGATGGGCAGATCGCGCAATTTGGCATCGCCTCGGATATTGCGTGCCAGATCAAAGCCATCCATGCGCGGCATTTCAATGTCCGACAGCACGACCGCTGGCTTTTCCTCTTGTAAACGCTCCAGCGCCTGCAGACCGTCGGTGGCAAGTGCGACCCGAAAGCCCTCGCGCTTGAGCAGGCGCTGCGTGACACGGCGCACCGTGATGGAATCGTCTACCACCAACACCAGAGGCATCTGACTGACCCGGGCCAGGGAGGACGCCGGCACGGGTGTGGCGGTTTGCCCTATCGCCTGCACCGCGGCCAGACTCAGTTGGTGCGCTCGTTCTCCATAAACGGCCGCCAAGGCCACCGGGTTGTAGATCAGGACCACGGCACCTGAGGCCAACACCGACATACCGGTCAGGCCTGGCAGGCGGGACAATTGGGGTCCGAGGTTTTTGACCACCACTTCCTGATTACCCAGCACTTCATCGAAGTGCGCTGCAATTCTTTGACCCGCACTGCGGAAAATAGCCACCGGCAAGGTCTTGGTGTGGGTTTCGCTACTGTAAGCCGACGCCTGTAACAGGGCGCCACCCCAGAAAAACGGCACCTGTTCGTCCCCAAAGGCAAACACGTGGTCTTGGTGGGCGCGCTCAAGATCGGCAATCGGCACACGTCGTACCATCTCAATCAGACTGGCTGACACGCCGATCACCAACTCACCGATGCGCAACATGACGACTTGCGTCACCGCCGTCGTGAGCGGCAGCACCAGCTTGAACTTTGTTCCCTGGCCACGTTCGGTCGATGTTTCGATACGACCCCCCAACGCGTTGACTTCTGAGCGCACGACGTCCATGCCAATGCCACGCCCGGCCAACTCGGTGACTTTCTCGACAGTGGAAAAACCGAGGGTAAAGATCAGGTCAGCGGCCTCCGCATCGGACAAGGTTCCCTGCGCCGACAACTGGCCATTGATGCGTGCTTTTTCGCGGATTCGGTCCATATCCAGCCCGGCACCGTCGTCACTGAACTCCACGGTCACATCGTTGCTTTGTTGGTGCAGATGGATGCTGATCGTGCCCGCCGCCGGTTTGCCCGCCGCCACGCGCCGCGCCGAGTCTTCAATACCGTGCGCCACTGAATTGCGCAGCAAATGTTCAAACACGGGTGCCATGCGATCAAGCACTCCGCGATCCATGTCCAGTGAACCCCCTTTAATGTTGAGTTTGACCTGCTTGTTGCTCTCCTTGGCGGCCTGGCGAACGACACTGTATAAACGATCGGAGATGCCGTCAAATTCGACCATTCGGGTGCGGAGCAGGTCGCGTTGCAGCTCGCGGGCCTGGCGCCCCTGTGCGATCAGATCGTCTTCGCTACCTTCCACTGCCCGCAGTAAATTACGCTGCACCGTGGCGACGTCATGCACCGACTCGGCCATCATCCGCGTCAGCTCCTGCACCCGGGTAAAGCGGTCAAATTCCAGCGGATCAAAACCCTGCGCCGTGTCTTTGGCTTGCGCCAGTCGGGACTGCATCTGGGACTCCGACTGCACCTCGATATCGCGCAACTGATTTCTCAAACGATCCAGATTGCCGGTTAGCTCACCGAGGGATCCTCGCAACTGACCCAGGCGGGCCTCCATCCGCGAGCGCGTGATCATCACCTCGCCGGCCTGGTTGACCAGGCGGTCCAGCAACTGTGAACGCACGCGCACGGTTTGTTGAGTTCCCGGGCGCGGCGATGCCCGAGGGATAAATGCCGATGTATCGGATGCTACCGATTTTCTCGGTTCGCTACTTGCCGCCAAGGTCTCGCCGAGGGCGACAGAAACGATGCCTTCTCGGGCCTGCGGACTGACCTCTGGCAGACGCAAAGCCTGTTCAGGTGTCGCTCGCAACTGGTTAAAGTTGGCTTGTATGGCATCAAAACGCGCCAATAGAGGCTCCAGCTTCCCGGCCGACAAAGCCTCGCTCCCCATCTGCTCAATCGCGCTTTCCATGCGGTGAGTCATCTCACCCAACTTCATGGCGCCGGCCAGTCGCCCACTGCCTTTGAGCGTATGCAGAACCCGTAGCACTTCATGGCGAGCACCCAGGTTGACCGGGCGAGCAATCCATTGTCGTAAGGCGCCGCCAAGCTGCGGCAACAGTTCAAGCGCCTCCTCCTCAAAAATCGGGAACAGGTCGACGTCAAGCGCATCATTTGCGTCAATACGCTCCACTTCATCATCGCTGACTGCGGTGCTTGTCAGGATGTCGACGGCAGGTGTCGATACGAGCGGCTCTGCCAAGCTCTGATCCGACACCACCGGCTCGGCAAGCGCCCCCGTCAAACCAGCCTTCGAACCACCGTTCTCTGCCATTAACTCGGGCGCGACGAACAACTCCGCTGCTGGCTCTTCTTCTATTGCTGCTTCTGGCAGGATGTCGACCGCGATTTGATCAAAGTCGGAGCGCTCGGAAGTTTCCGACTCATCCAGTAGACCATCGTAAAAGCTGTCAGTAACACCTGCCGCAAGGGCCGCAAACTCAATCTCCAGAATGGCCTTGAGTGCGTCGAGCAGGGCTTGATTAGGTTCCTTGAGGAATCCGGCTGCAAATTGGTGCAGCAGGCGACGCATGTCTTCCGCCGCCGCAATGAATACTTGGGCGTGCTCGGGAATACCCTGCACATGGAGCCGTACATGCTGCAAGGCGTGCTCCAGTGCCCGTGCCATTTCGGACAGGGCAAAAAAACCGACCGTGGCCGAACTGCCAGCCAGGGAATGCGCCAGTGCTATTGTCGTCTCCTCAACTGGTCGATGCAGCTCCAACGCCCATTCGCTCAATTCTGTCAGTAGGCGCCGAGACAACTCATCTGCTTCGTTCAGGTAAACGTTGTAAAGCGGGATATCGATGCGCAGGGACCCGATCACCTTGACCTGCTCTTCCAGATATAAATCCAAAAGACTGGCCTGTTGAGGCTCTGGCTGGAGATCGGCGGTTTCATTCACGAGCTCCCCAAGCTCGGATGAGAACGTCTCCACGGTGTCCTGAGCATTCAAAAGAACCGCTGCCTCATCCGCTGGTGGCGCGAAGTCCGCGCTAACGCCAAAATCAAAGTCGTCAAGCACCAGGGGTACATCCGGTACCGAAACAGCTGATGACAAGCGCGCATCGTCATCCAGAGCCGAGGCGAGATTGACATCCAAAGCCTGAGCCACGTCCAGGTCAAAAATCTGGGTTGAAACAAAATCGGGATACGGACTCGCACCCTCGACCGGGGCTGGCATCTCCTCGCCTGGCAAAACAAGGTCGACTTCGGTGTTGTCAAGGCGCAAACCATCGGCAGCCCTGCGAAAGGTCTGCGCGTCCCACTGTGCATCTTCTCCTGCCGCAATATCTTCGACCCAGCGGTTGAAACCATGCATCGCCTTGTCTGCAAGACGAAGCAGCTCAGGGCTGGCCGGTTTTTGCTCCGCCAACCAAGTATTGAACAACTGCTCCATGGACCAGGCCGCTTCACCAAATTCATTGAGTCCCACCATGCGTGAGCTGCCCTTGAGCGTATGGAAAGCGCGTCTCAATGTCGTTTGTTGCCCAAGATCAGTCGGTTCATCTGCCAGCGCACGAAGCGCCCCAAACCCAACCTGCACCACCTCTCGGGCTTCTTCCAGGAAAATGTCCTTTAATTCGGTTTCATCGTCGTCTTCAATGGGTGCGACCGCTACAGGACTGAGCGGTTCTGCTGGCAGAACCAACAGCGGGGCTGGCGCTTCGGCAGCCACTGTTGTCGGCAGGCTGAAAGGTATTTGAAAGTCAGTCAGCACGTCATCGATAACGCGTTCCACACTTGGCAGCGGTGCGAGCTCCTCGGTCCGCTCACTCACCTTTTCACGCCCCATCAGACGCTTGAATTCACCCAATTCCTCGTCGTATACAAACAGTTTTTTGGCCAGTGTGCGCTGGTAACTCAGCATGTCAATCAAAAATCCGAGAGCGCCCAGGCTGTTGCCCAGCTTCTCAAAAATGCCCGCTCGCGCGGCATCGGCATCAATATCGTCAACCAGAAATTTCTCAACGCTGTCACGCATGCGCAGCGCTGCCACTGCGGCCTGATCAAGACCCAAAACCGAGAAAACTCCTCGCATTTGGGCCAACTGGCTGGGAACCTCATGCAATGGAACTTTATCAAGTGGATTTCGAAAGAATGAATCCAGCGATTTCTCAACGCCTCCTAGCGTCGTTCGCAACTCGTCAACGACACTGCCCATGATCTGACGGTCACTGACCCTGCGATACAACTCCTCCATCCAGGCCTCAAGGGGCTCGGGTTGTCCGCCCGCGTTGACATGCTCCATCCGCGCTGCGAGACTGCTGCTGCGCTCCTTCATCTGCGAGTCAGTCGGATCCAGGTCGTCATAGGCGGCCTCCAGGTACAACACCACGGTCGCCACTTCCATGGCAAGTGCGGGGGCAGGGGCCTCGCCTGACAGGGCTGTTTTCTCAATTGCCTGCATCAATGCCCGCACCAATTCCCCACTTTCGGCGTGTATTTTCAACACGGAGTCGGTCACCAGACTGAATTGGTCAAGGGCCACCTTCAAGCGGTTGGTATCGCCTCCCGCAAGTGCCGACCATGTTTCGGTGGCAGCCGCAATACGTTTGCGGGCCTGAACCAGTAAGGCCGGATCAAAACGTCCAAATTGAGGCCGCTCGTAATCGAATGATTTCGTCTGGGTCAACCCATAGGCGGCCCGAACGGCAGCCAGTACCGGCGCATCGGCGGCCAGCGTTGGCACGGCTTGCGCACAAAAAAACAACAAATCCTGGACCAGTCGCTCGGAAATGCCCGGCTCACCCCGGGCCAGGGTTCTGAACTGAAGAAGAATTCTTGAAGCTGCCAGTTTGCCATAGACGTCAGTGGGGCACAGACCCAAAGACACTGCTTCAAAATAAGCAGCAGAAATCTTCCAGAAAATACGTGCTTTCAAATCATTTTGAGCCGCTGCGAACCCCAAACTGATACCGCACATGGCTTGTGCCGCAGCCACATCGCCCGATTTGACGATTTTCAGAACTGCCTGATCGAGGCGAGTACGAACCGAGGAATCGTAGGCCAGCGCTGGCACCTCTTGTGGCAGCGCCACGTCCATCCAGCGCAATTCAATGGGCCACAGGTCGGCTGGATGCACACGATCACTGCCCACCAGCTCCAAGACATCACGGTATTGAGGAAACAAGGCAACAGAGGAGGCGCTCTTTCCCTTGAGAATCCCTTCCAGATATTCAGTCAGCGCAAAACTGGCGCGTTCCACCTTGTTAGCGGCTTCCTCACTACACAGTTCGGGGCGTTGCACAAATCGTTGCGCCAGCGCCTCCATTGATCGCAGTATCTTGGCTGGTACGGCCATACCGACCATCTCCAGGGCACCCACTGCCTGATGCAATTGCTGGCGGGCGATACGCAACTGACTGGCATCCAGCGCAGCCAGATCAGAACCACGTGCCAACTCGGCATCACGCACGAATCGACGAAGGGCTTTGGTCGCTCCAGTCAACGATTTACGCAGCTCTTCGAGCACCCAGGCCAGAGGCCCAAGGTCGTGGATCGCCGGTTCATGGGCGCCAGTCGGGGCAGCGTTTTCTTGCATGGGATCGGGCACTCCTGGGGGCAACAAGTTCAGACTGAATAGGGTCAGGCAATCTTGAATCGTGATACTGACTGTCGCAACTCTTCGGCCATTTTTGAGAGTTCGCGGACTTGAGCCGCCGTGGAACGCGTTCCCTCTCCGGTCTGTTCTGTAACCGCAAAAATGTGTTGGATATTGTCCGCCACCACATTCGCCAGGGTTGCCTCGCGGGAAGTCGAGTTGGAGATTTGTTCGATCAGCTCGGCCAGACGGCGCGACACCTGGTCAATTTCTGTCAACGCGGTGCCCGCGCTGTCCGAGAGTTTTGCACCTTCCACTACCCCTTGGGTTGACCTCTCCATGGCACCCACCGCATCCTGGGTGTCCGTCTGAATCGCCTTGACAAGTGCCGAAATCTGACGTGTCGCATCGGCCGATCGCTCGGCGAGCCGTTGTACTTCCTCTGCCACCACCGAGAAGCCCCGCCCCGCTTCACCAGCCGACGCAGCCTGAATGGCGGCATTGAGCGCCAACACGTTTGTCTGCTCGGTAATGTCGGAGATCAGCTCTGTGATTTCACCAATTTCCTGGGACGATTCGCCCAAGCGCTTAATACGTTTCGAGGTTTCCTGTATATGGTCCCGAATTGAGTTCATGCCGCCAATGGCGTTTTGCACCGCCTTCAAACCCACCTCCGCCGCCTGCAGCGACTGCCTCGCCACCGAGGCAGACTCCTGCGCCTGCACAGACACGTCATTGATCCGTGAAGCCATATCCACGACCGAACGACCAGTCTCCCGAATTTCATGCAATTGCTCATTCGAGGCTGCTAACAACTCCGTTGATGTCGTGTCCACGTCAGCTGTCGTTTGCGCTACACGGGTCACCGTGCTTTGCACGTTACCCACCAAAGAGCGCAACTCTTCCACCGTGTAGTTCACGGAATCGGCAATGGCTCCCGTGATGTCCTCTGTAACTGTCGCCTCTTGCGTCAAATCGCCTTCAGCGACAGTTTGCAGCTCATTCATCAAACGCAAAATAGCCGCCTGATTGGCATCGTTCACCCGCTTTGCCTCCTTTTCCTGGCGCTCAGCTTCCAGGCGCTGCGCCTCTGCCGCGACCTGGCGTTTGCGGCTGTCAAGCAACTGAACATAGGACAGGCCACCAGCACAAAGCAAGGCTAACAAGACAGAACCTACCAGCATTGACAAAGCACCCGCCCCAAGACCTGCTTTTGATGACAGTTTGCCTTGCAATTCTTCAAGACTGCGACGCAGAGGTTCGCTGTCCGCAATAATGGAAACTTGGGCTTCACGGGCCGAAACCAGCCCCTGTAGATTGCCCAAAATTGCGCCTGCCTGCTTTCGGGTCTCCTCAAAAAGACTGATCAAGGCAGTCAACTGCTCACGTGTTTGCGGCTCTTTGGAGGCGACCAGACGCAACTCGGGACTGCCATCCAGCATGCCTTGAGCGATTTCCTTGAATGAGTTCAAGTCCTTGCCCAGCAGAAAAACCGCCTCCGGACTCACGCCCTCCACCGTCAGGAACTCATTGGAAGACTTGCCAATACGCTGCGTTAACATCACCAACTGACCGGCCGCCGATATTTCGGTTGCGGGGGCGTTGTGCTGTAATTTGAGCGAGGACACTGTCTCTGCTATTTCCAGCAAATCGGAAGATTGCCGATTGATAAGCCGAAGGGCTGTACTCACCTGGGTCAAGATTTTTTGTTGTCCCACCACAATTGCTGCATTCTTTTCGGCTCGCTCCGTCAGCGGCGTGATTTTGTCAAGCTCCGGTAAATAATCTGAACTCAAGGCACTCAAACCCATTTGCTTGTCACCGGCTTTCAGACCATGTACTGACTTGACCAAAACGCCAGCGCTCTCTATCACGTCGGGGAACGCCTCTGCACCACCCACCAATGCCTGAGAAACCGACTTCGCCAGACGCTGTGACTGCATCAGCGACTGTCCCGTGGCTCCTAATTGCTGCGCCACCTTGTTCGCTTGGTTCAATGCCAACAAAGTCACAACGGCTAACAAAACCAATGCCAGACCCAGCAGAATGGAAAGCAAGCGTTGATGCTGGACGACCGTTCTTTGCCCCAAAACCGGAAGGGCGATCAGGTTGCTTGCTTCTTCATCAATCCCCTGCACCTGGCCCTCAGCGAGCTGACCCGGTGCAACCGAACTTCGTTGTTTGTTGTCTGTTGCGCCCGTCATTTGTTCCATCTCCATTGGATAGATGGTGACGCCCGGCACGCCATGGCTAAAACGAGAATCCTGATTAGATTCGGGCGCTTTTTTGCCAAACAAATTTTTCAGTTGATCAACGACGGACATAATGAAACCTTAGGTAAAAACTTAAGCGCTAATGCTGAGAAATTCGGGAAGTTGAGACAAAGACTGCAAGTTGATTTCCTGCCAGTGCGCGCCGTTGAGATCGGTAAACCGGGTGCCGAAAAAAACCGGGGAACCCTCGGGCGGCAGTTCGGCATCGGAGAAAGAGTCACGCTTGCGAAGTCCGGACAGGCTATCCACCATCAAAGCGCAGTTGAGTTCCAGCGCCGAACTGAAAGTGATAACACTGCACTCAGCGAGCGACTGTTCGGTTCGAGACCGTAACGATCTGTCGCTCATGAAGTTTGCCAGATCAACAACGCCAAAGAGGCCGCCGCGAAGATTAACAACACCCATGAACCAAGGTTGGCAATACGGAACCACCTGAACGTTGATCAGTGGAAATATCTCACCGGATTGCGCCAGTGGGAAAAGATAGTTTGATTCGCCCGCCTTGACGGCCAGCCAGGCAACTGACACGCCACCCGAGCGAGCCGCCTGCAATCGGCTGGCGAGGCGGGTCTGGAGTTCTCGAAGAGCTTCGCGATTAGCCATGCGATCCTGAGGATTTAGCCCAGCGCCTTGATCTTGACCAACAATTCGGCTGCATCAACCGGCTTCGTGATGTAGTCGCGTGCGCCTTGGCGCATACCCCATACCCGGTCTGTTTCCAGATTTTTACTGGTACACATGATGATCGGAATATCCGAATACTCGGGCGTGCGATTAATCGAGCGCGTCAGCTGAAATCCGTTTTGACCCGGCATCACCACGTCCATGAGGATCAGGTCGGGCTTTTCTTCTGCGAGCCGACGCAACGCTTCATCAGCGCCCTCCGCCGTGCGCACAGACATGCCGTTTTTTTGCAGCAAATTGGTCATGAACATCAACTCGGTTTTTGAGTCGTCCACGATCAGCACTTTATGGATAGTCATTCATTAACTCCTTGGGTCACTTTGCCAAACTGCTGTACAGCTTGCAATAATTGGTCTTTGGTAAATGGTTTGGTCAAATAATCTTGCGCCCCAACCATGCGTCCGCGCGCTTTGTCAAAAACACCGTCTTTGGAGGACAGCATGACAATGGGTACATCTGAATACTTGGCGTTTCGCTTGATGATCGCACAGGTCTGATAGCCATCGAGCCGGGGCATCAGGATGTCGCAAAAAATGAGATGGGGCTGGTAGTCATTGACCTTTGCCAAGGCATCGAAACCATCTTCAGCGAGCATGACTTCATGTCCACCCTGCTTCAAAAAAATCTCGGCACTGCGCCGAATGGTGTTGCTGTCGTCAATCACCAGAACTTTGAACGTCGATCCAGTCGTATTCACAAAACAAGGCTCCTGAATGGGTGATTAATTTCAGCGATAGTACACATTTCAATACGGTGCCTAGATTTGCACCATTTCGAAATCCTCCTTGCGGGCGCCACACTCAGGGCATGTCCAGTTCACCGGCACCGCACTCCAGATTGTTCCCGGGCTGACACCATGATCGGGATTCCCTCTTTCTTCGTCATAGATCCATCCACAAATCAGACACATCCAGGTTTTGGTCAATTTCACAGCTTAAAGAGCCTTCGAATAGAATGCGAACACTGAAAAAAGATGGCTTTGTAAACTTCGTCGCAGCCACGCATTACAGTATTTTGCCTGAAGAAACACGCTGCTCCGCTCACATCAGCCCCCATGGTTTCCCTAGTAGTCAAATTCTCGAGTGAGTCGTTGGCAAAGTGCTGACAAACCAAGCAGTTGCCCCTATTTTTTCCTACTCTGAACTCTTTCCCCATGACACTCAACACAGATAACAACCAAATTTTGTTCGAACGGGCCAAACGCGTAATTCCTGGTGGCGTCAATTCGCCGGTCAGAGCCTTCAAGGCGGTTGGGGGCACGCCCCGCTTTGTCAAACATGCTCAAGGTGCCTATTTCTGGGATGCCAATGACCAGCGATACATCGATTTCATTGGCTCTTGGGGGCCCATGATTCTGGGGCACGGGCACCCGGCGGTGGTGCAAGCGGTCCAGGCCGCTGTACTGGAGGGCTTTTCTTACGGCGCGCCAACTGAACGCGAAGTTGAGCTGGCCGAAGAAATTCTGCGCCTGGTTCCATCCATGGATATGGTGCGCTTGGTCAGCTCAGGTACCGAGGCCGCCATGAGCACCATTCGCCTGGCGCGCGGCGCCACTGGTCGCAGCAAACTCATCAAGTTTGAGGGCTGCTACCACGGGCATGCTGATGCTCTTTTGGTGAAGGCCGGCTCAGGCCTGGCCACCTTTGGCAATCCCACCAGCGCCGGGGTACCGCCTGAAGTGGTGCAACACACCGTGGTGCTGGAATACAACAACATAGAACAGCTAGAGGAAGCCTTTGCAGTGCAAGGCGATGAAATTGCTTGCCTGATGATGGAGCCAATCTGCGGCAATATGAACTTTGTGCGGGCGAGCGTGCCGTTTGTGAAACGCTGCCGCGAACTTTGCACCCAGCATGGCGCGCTGCTGGTGTTTGACGAGGTGATGACTGGATTTCGCGTGGCGCTGGGCGGCGCACAAAGCGTTTATGCCAAAGAAATCCCCGGCTTTGAGCCCGACATGACCGTCATGGGCAAGGTGATTGGCGGCGGCATGCCGTTGGCGGCGTTTGGTGCCAAACGTGCTGTCATGGAGCATCTGGCGCCCTTGGGCACGGTCTATCAGGCCGGCACCCTGTCCGGTAACCCCGTCGCGACTGCCTGCGGCCTGGCCACCCTGCGTGAAATCAGCAAACCCGGGTTTTATGAAAAGCTTGCGCGCACAACCCGCTCACTGACCGACGGGCTGAAAGCTGCCGCAACCGCCGAAGGTGTGGCTTTCAGCGCTGACAGCGAGGGGGGTATGTTTGGTTTCTTTCTGCTGGATGCCTTGCCGCAAAACTACGTCCAGGTTATGAAGTCCGACAGCGCGCGCTTTAATCAACTTTTTCACGGATTGTTGGATCACGGTATTTACATCGCACCGGCATTGTATGAGGCCGGTTTTGTGAGTGCAGCGCATACCGACGAAGACATTGCTGGCGCGGTGGCAGCGGCGCGAACGGTGTTCAAGTTAATTTCAAAATGAAGTCGGCTGCCGGCAACCAGAAGGTGTTGAGCTCCTTGTCAGATTCGCGGTCTTCGAGTTCGGCGGCCAGGTTGTCAAGGCTGGCATCCTCGAAGTAATAATTGTCCGCCGGGCGGTGAGTTCAGCGCGGCGGGCGGCAAAAGTGTTGGAGATGTTGTTGACGAAGATCAGGCCCAGCACCAGGGGCTTGTATTCGGCTGCATCTATGTTGGCGCGCAGTTTGTCGGCCGCAGCTCAAAGCGTTTTCTTGATGTCGTCGAGCATGACGTGCCGTCTTTCCTGATTGACTGTTCTTGTATCTACCAGTTCAGATTATGCAGTTCAAGAACTCCGTGTCTTGCGCATACAGCAATCAGTTGAAGTGACGGGTGTAGACGTAAAAACAGGCCCGAAGGCCCGTGTTTACTAGCTACTTGGCGGAGAGGGTGGGATTCGAACCCACGGTACCTTGCGGTACGCCTGATTTCGAGTCAGGTACATTCGGCCACTCTGCCACCTCTCCTGCGACTCAAGCTTTGGATTGTAGCAGCGGCCCCGACCGCCACTTACCGGGTTTTGGCATTCAGCAGCGCTTGCAGCGCGTCTGCAATGTCCTGGGCTTGCACGTCCAAACCCCATTGCAACTGGTCTTTCAGTTCAGCCAGGGCGCTCGCGCCTTGGGTCTGCAACTGGGCAATGGTCTGGCCCGCCACTTTGGGTGAGGCAAAGCCGACACTTTGCAGCAGCAGACGACCCTGAGCATCCATTAGTTTGAAGTAAAACTGGCCGTCGCTTTCGCGGTATTGCTTGAAAACAGGCAAAGCTGATTTGACGGTGCTGGCGGCTTTACCGCTTTGGGTGCGCAGATCCCGCAAGCCGACTGCCTGACGCAATTCGCGCATAACAGGCGCAGCAATTTGACGGGCCTTGGCAGCGCCCGAATGCAGGATGGTCTCAATCCTCGCCGGATCGTTCATGAGCGCCAGATAGGCCTCGCGCATGGGGCCGATCTCCAAGTCAATACGCTCAAACAAAAGGTGCTTGGCATCTGCCCACGAGATGCCGTCAACGTAGGCTTGGCGCAGTGCAGCGGTTTCATCCGGTGTGGCAAAGGCCTGGTAAATCTGGAACAGCGCTGAGCCCTCGGTGTCTTTGGGCTCGCCCGGTGCGCGTGAATCGGTCAGGATGCCGGCAATCAGCTTGCGTAATTGCTCACGTGGCGCAAAAAGCGGAATGTGATTGTCATAGCTCTTGCTCATCTTTCGCCCGTCCAAGCCGGGAAGAGTGGCGACGCTTTCTTCAATTTCAGCTTCTGGCAGGGTAAGGTGGTCGCCATAAAGATGGTTGAAGCGTTGCGCGATGTCCCGCGCCATCTCAATGTGTTGCACTTGGTCACGTCCCACGGGCACTTTGTGCGCGTTGAACATCAGAATATCGGCTGCCATCAGCACTGGATACATGAAGAGCCCGGCATTCACGGCAGCGTCGGGTTCTTCTTGCGCAGCCGTGTTCTGGTCCACGGCCGCTTTGTAGGCATGGGCTCGATTGAGTAAGCCCTTGGAGGTAACGCAGGTCAGCAGCCAGGTGAGTTCGGGGATTTCGGGGACGTCGGACTGGCGATAGAAAACAACGCGCTCGGGGTCCAGTCCGGCGGCCAACCAGCTGGCAGCGATCTCCAGCGTCGAGCGCTGGATGCGCTCCGGCTCGTCAATCTTGATCAAGGCGTGGTAGTCGGCCAGGAAATAAAAACTCTCCACATCGGCCCGCAGGCTGGCCCGTACCGAGGGCCGGATGGAGCCGACATAATTGCCGAGGTGGGGCGTGCCGGAGGTGGTGATGCCGGTCAGAAAGCGCGTGGAACTCATAAGGGGATTGGTTGGGCAATAAAGGCGGGAGGTTAGCCAAAAATCAGGGCAAACGGGGTGAGCAAGATGTCAAGTACGAAGTAGCTCAGCGCCATCAGGGGTTGCAGCCAAAGCGTGCTGACAATGCCTGAAATCACCAGTGCCATCACAATGAAAAACCCCCAGGGCTCCACTCTCGACACCAGTTCGGCCTGACGGTAGGGCAACAGTCCGACCAGAATGCGTCCACCGTCGAGTGGCGGCAGCGGGAACAGATTGAAGGCAAACATCACCAGATTGACCAGAATGCCGCCTTGTGCCATCTTGGTAAAAAAAGGCTCGGCCACGCCCGTGCCTTTGAGTATGAAAAGCAGCGCCCCCCAGAGAAAGGCCTGGATGAAATTGACCCCTGGCCCGGCCAGCGCTACCCAGACCATGTCGCGCTTGGGATTGCGCAGCTTGTCAAAGCGTACCGGCACCGGCTTGGCATAGCCGAACAGGAACGCGCCCGAGGTCGCAAAGTACAGCAGCAGCGGCATCAAAATAGTGCCCACCGGGTCGATGTGCTTGAGCGGGTTGAGTGTGACGCGCCCCAGCACATAGGCCGTGTTGTCACCAAAATGTCGGGCGACATAGCCGTGCGCGGCCTCATGCACCGTGATGGCGAACAGCACCGGCAACGCGTACAAGGCAACGGTTTGAATCAGGTTGGCAATATCCATGGGGTCAATATCTGATGGGTTTGATCGGTGTCTTATAAGCCAAGAGCGGCCAGCGGACCTCGACCCTGGCGGACAATGACGGGCTCCGATTCGGTCAAATCGACGACTGTGGTGGGCTCGCGCGGGCAGGCGCCAGCGTCAATCACGGCCGCAATCTGTTTTTTGTAGCGCTCACGAATTTCCTCTGCGTCATTGATGGGCTCGGTTTCACCCGGCGGGATCAAGGTGGTTGCCAGCAGCGGGCCGTGGTGCAGGTCCAGCAGCGCCTGCAAGACCTTGTGCTCGGGCACGCGCAGACCAATGGTCTTGCGTGAGGGGTGGCTCAGGCGGCGTGGCACTTCCTTGCTGGCTTGCAGAATGAAGGTGTAGGGCCCAGGCGTGGCCGACTTGATGCGCCGAAACTGCTGGTTGTCCACCTGCGCGTAGTTGGCCAGTTCGGAGAGGTCGCGGCACAACAGCGTCAGGTGGTGTTTGTCGTCCACGCCGCGGATTTGGCGTAGTTTGTCGGCCGCTGCCTTGTCGTCCAGGTGGCAAACCAGGGCGTAGCTGGAGTCGGTTGGGACCGCCAGGATGTCCCCTTGGTCGAGCAGCGCGATGGCCTGCTTGAGCAAGCGGGGTTGCGGGTTGACAGGATGAACTTCGAACAGTTGAGGCATGGGCGTATTGTCGGTGAAGTTGGGTCAATCAGAAGGGCAGCGCTGCCGCAAATACTGCTTAAGCGGCAGTGGCAGGACGGCGCTGCTTGGCCACTTCGTGCGCTGACAGCACCGCATTGCCCACGCCGCTGGCCGCAATCACGGCAATGCCCAACCAGGCCAAGGCGTCAGGCACATGCTGGAACACCATCCAGCCCGCCAAGGTGGCGAAGGCAATTTGCGAATACAGGTAGGGCGTGAGCACCGGGGCCGAGGCGCGGGCATAGGCCCGAATCAACATCAAGTGGCCAAAGGTGCCTAAAAATCCGACCAGCACAAACCACGGCCAATAGCTCAGCAGGGCGGCGGTGTTCCAACTGAAAATCACGATCGGACTCATCACCACCGCGCCCACCAGACCGGTGTAAAAGTGCGTTGTGTAGGGGTTTTCTTCGCTGCTCAAGCGACTGGTGAGCACCTGAAACCAGCCGTAGGAGGTCACCAGCAGCACCGGAAACAGCAGGGCCCAGCCGAACACCTGACCACCGGGACGAACCACCAGCAAAACGCCGACCAGGCCGCAAGTCATCAGCAGCCAGCGCCGATGCGACACATGGTCTTTCAGCACCCAGGCAGCCATGGCCGTGGCGACAAGCGGCGACAACATCACCATCGCGGTGAATTCACCTACGGGCAAATAACGAAGGCCAAAAAATGAGCAGCCGCTGGTAATGAGCAGCAGCACGCCGCGCAGCGTTTGAAAGCGCGGATTGGGGGTGCTGAACAAACTGCGCTGCTGCACCGGAAAGCGCAGCACCAAGGTCAACACCGCCTGAAACACATAGCGAAACCACAGCAGCATCAGCACCGGCACCAGCGTGACGACGTGTTTGGTGACGGTGTCGAGGACCGCAAAGGCCAGGGTCGCCAGCATAATCAGAGAAATGCCAGCCCCTTGCTGAGTGCGCCAGAATGCCATGGAGGCGTTAAGGAATTGCGGAGGGGGCGGCCCCCAAGCTGGGGTGAGACGCGGTTTGAATCCGCTCGGCCAGCAAGTCCCAGACCGGCGTCAGTTGACCCGGTAAGGACGGCAGGGTGCCAATCTCGGTGTGGCTCTCGTCGGGGCTGTGGAAGTCGCTGCCGCGCGAGGCCGCCAGGCCGAACTCGCGCGCGGCGTCGGCATAGCTGATGTATTCGGCTGGGGTGTGGCTGCCGGTGACCACTTCGACGCCGCGTCCGCCGTACCCCTTGAATTCGGTAAACAGGGCAAATTCTTCATTGGCAGAAAATTTGTAGCGCGCCGGGTGCGCAATCACCGCCAGACCACCGGCCTGCGTGATCCAGGTCACAGCGTCTTTCAGGCTGGCCCAGCGGTGTTCAACAAAGCCGGGCTTGCCTTCGGTCAGGTATTTTCGAAAGACCTCATAAGTTTCTCGGCAAACGCCCGACTCCACCAGGAAACGGGCAAAGTGCGTGCGTGAGATCAGGTCGCGGTTGCCCGCGTACTTGAGCGCGCCCTCAAAAGCACCTTGAATGCCGACTTTCGCCAGCCCCGCCGCCATCTCCCGGGCGCGCTGTTCGCGTCCGCCCCGGGTTTGCCGCAGGCCGTTGACCAGCGCTGCGTTGTCGGCGTCAAAACCCAAACCCACAATGTGGACAGTTTGATGCAGGAACGTGACAGAAATCTCAACCCCGGTGAGGTAGTCCATGCCCAAGGCCTGGGCGGCGGCGGCAGCGCGCGCCTGACCGCCAATTTCATCGTGGTCCGTGAGCGCCCACAACTCCACCCCATTGGCTTTGGCACGGGCCGCCAGGGCTTCAGGCGTCAGCGTGCCGTCGGAAACCGTGGAGTGGGAATGAAGGTCGGCGTTGAGATGGGAGATCACAAGAGCATTTTCGCATAGGCAGGCGTTTACAGCTCCGCCGCCTCCACCAAAAACCGCACCCGGCGCATGCCGTTCCAGGCGTCGGCATCCAGCCGGAACGCAAGCTTGACGCGCGCCGGCAGCGGTTCGGTGTGGCCAAACCAGATACCGTCCACCGGCTGGCCCTGGTGCTTGAGCTTGAGCGCCAGGTGTTTCTCCCCCACCAGGCGTTGCGACACGACCTCCACCTCTTCGCTGAAAGTGGGCGGCGCAAAGCCCTGGCCCCACACCTCTTTGTGCAGCACATCCACCAGTTCGACCCGGCGGTACTCGGGTTTGAGCGGGCCGTCGGTGTCGAGGCGGCGCAGCAAAGTGGCGGCATCCAGCCACTCCTGCGCCACCTGGCTCAGGCTCTGCTCAAAGGTGGCCAAATTTTCTTTGGCAAGGGTGCAGCCGGCCGCCATGGCATGGCCGCCAAAACGCAGCAGCACGCCGGGGTGGCGCTTGGCCACCAGGTCGAGCGCGTCGCGCAGGTGAAAGCCGGGGATGGACCGGCCCGAGCCTTTGAGCTCATGCGCGTGTCCGGGTGCGCCACTGGCGGCAAAGACAAAGGTCGGGCGGTGCAGCTTGTCCTTGATGCGCGAGGCCACGATGCCGACCACGCCTTCGTGAAAGTCGGCATCAAACACGCAGATGGCGGCGGGTGGCTCCTCGTTGTCGTTAAACAACGCTTCGGCCACGGCCAAAGCCTGTTCGCGCATGCTGCCTTCAATCTCACGGCGCTCGCGGTTGATGCCGTCAAGTGCTTTGGCCAGCTCCAAGCCGCGCGCCGCGTCGTCAGTCAGCAGGCATTCAATGCCCAAGGTCATGTCGGACAGGCGCCCGGCGGCGTTGATGCGCGGCCCCAAAGCAAAGCCAAAGTCGAAGGTGGTGGCGCTTGTGGCGTCGCGTCCGGCTGCTATGAAAAGTGAAGCTAATCCGGTAGGCAGCATCAGGGCTCGCACCCTTTTTAGCCCTTGGGCCACGAGGCGGCGGTTGTTCGCGTCGAGCTTGACCACATCGGCCACCGTGCCCAGGGCCACCAGCGGCAGCAGGGCATCGAGTTTCGGTTGCGTGGCTGCATTGAACACGCCCCGTTGCCGCAGCTCGGCGCGCAGCGCCAGCAACACATAAAACATCACGCCGACACCGGCGATGGATTTGCTGGCAAACGTGCAGCCGGGTTGGTTCGGGTTGACGATCACATCCGCCTCGGGCAACACGATCTGGCCGTCCCGGCTGGCGGGCAAGTGGTGGTCCGTCACCAGCACCTGCAGGCCCAGCGCACGCGCGGTGGCGACACCGTCAAAACTGGCGATGCCGTTATCCACCGTGATCAGCACGTCCGCACCGCTGGCCTTGACGCGTTCTGAAATCGGTGACGTCAGGCCGTAGCCGTCGACCACGCGGTCGGGCACGATGTAGGTCACATGCTTGGCACCGAGCAGGCGCAAGCCCCGAATGCCGACCGCGCAGGCGGTGGCGCCGTCGCAGTCATAGTCGGCCACGATGCAGAGTTTTTTGTCAGCCGCCATCGCGTCGGCCAGCAGGGCCGCTGCCGCGCTCAAACCCCGCATTTCAGTGGGCGCAATCAAGCGCGCCAGGCCGTCGTCAAGTTCCTGCACGCTTTGCACGCCGCGCGCGGCATAAAGCTGGGCCAGCAGCGGGTGAATGCCGGCTTGCTCCAGCGCCCAGGCAGAGCGGGGCGGAATCTCTCGGACTAATATTTTCATAGCTGCTCAAGCAATAGGGACGGGGGCTTGGAGCCAAAAAGATCTGAAATTTTTTGGAGAAACGAGGCTGGTTCGGCGCTGAAGGTCTGGGCGTTGCGTTCGCCACACAAGGTGAGTTCAGCGCTACCACCTTGATTCAGCGTGGCCCACAGCGCGGCGCATTCGGTGCCGTCCAGCGCTTGCCAGGCTTGCACCCAGGCGGGCCAGTCTTCGGTCAGGGCTGCAGCGCGCAAGCTGCTCACCACCACCGGTGGGGACGCAGCGGCCGCAACGCGCGGCAACTCGGGCAAGACGCCGCTGCCGCTGACCCAGAACGAGTTGACGCTCGGCACGCCACGCGCTGAACGGGCGTCGTTGACCGGGTGGTGGTAGAGCAGCATCTGCATTTCACTTTGCAGGCGTTGCAAGGGAATCGCGTTGCTGGTGCCGGGCAGCCAGGGCGCCACGTCGCGCCCGGCCACGCGGTCCAGCGAGGCCGTGGGCAGGCCATTGAACCTATCGCCGCAGGCCAGCCAACGCCCAGGCTTCTCGTAGTGCAAGCGGATGCCGTCTTCAGCAAAATAGGGCTGCATCGCGGTCAGCAGGGCAAGAGATTCCTTCGCCTCAAAATCAGGCAGCGGCACGCCGCCCATGGCGACATGCTTGGCCCCGGTGCGCCAGTGGCAGGGGGTGATGAAGGCCCAGGCCGAGTCGGTCGCGGCGGCCAGGGTGGTTTGCGCCTGCAGCGCGGCCCAAGGAATCAAGCCGTCCTGCGTCGGCAAACCCAGGGCGCGCGCCAAGGCGCGTTCGTGCGGTGGCGACAGACTGGCTTCGTCGCCGCTGTCCATCGGCTGCGCTGTCAGGCGGCGCAGCAGTTTTTGAAGGTTCGGGAGCTGGAGCGGCGCCAGCGCCGGGCGGCAGCCCTCGGAACTGCAAAAGGCGAATGGAATCAGGAGGTGCATGGGTGGATTGTCCCGCATGGCGGCCACCACAGGCGGGGCAAGGTGCAGCGGCGCCGGTCTTGCAAGGCAATATGCCAAGCTCCGCCCCCGCGAATGAATTCATATCCAATGCCACTGTAGCCCCGCGGCAGGTCAAAAACTCACGGTGCGAAATCGCTGTCTGGCATGGTTTCAGGATACTCGACGCTATCGATGATCGAGTAACCGATGTATTGCCCAACCGCGAACTGGTCTTCCCGGCCCGCATGGATTCGACCGCCCTCACGGCGGAAGTCCGAGTAGTGGGTGACGAACTCCGCAGCTCTGTCGCCGAGCGACATGACCCCACGCGAACGCAAAATGTGGCCGGTTTCGGGCTCGATATCGACGACAAGCTTGAGTTGCGGTTCTAGCGGAAATTCGACGATTTGCACGGTCTGGCCCTCGGGCGTCGTCGCAGTTCCAAGATCCACCGTGGCGGACCGCAGCGCGAGCATGTTCCAAGGCAGGGCAATGCGTGCGGCTTGCAGGGCAATTGCGCCGCGCGACACCGTATTGGCCGGCTTGTGCTGTTGCCAGGCCAGGGGGCCGACCAGCGTGCGCACCTCATTGCTGGAGGCGTAGCTGATTTCGCTGCGAAATTTGTCGGGTGCCTTGAACAGCCGCACGAGCGGGCCGTTGCCGCGAAGGAATGAGGTCGTGGTGCCCTTTTCACGGATCGCCGCTGGCGGCGTTGCGCCGTACGCAGCCGCAACTTGGTCGAAGATTTGCTGAGCGGGTTGGCTTGCAGTGGCTGAACCGCCGCCAAGAATGATGAGTGAAGACAGGAGTCCAAGGGCAACGGATTTCAATATTTTTATCCTTTTGGCAGGGCGATGTGGGTCTGGCAGGCAGGCGCCGCTAGCGGCCTGGCTGGCCCTGGATGATAGACGACCTGACCGTTCGCGTCGCCGCCAAGGTACGCAATGCCACAATGCCCCTTGTTTTCAACTTTGGCGGTCCATGCAACTCCCCTATGAACTCATTCTTGGCTGGCGCTACACGCGCGCTGGCCGCGCCACCCGGCGCAACGGCTTTATCTCTTTCATCTCGGGTGTGTCGATGTTGGGCATTGCGCTGGGCGTGGCGGCACTGATCATTGTGCTGAGCGTGATGAACGGCTTTCAGAAAGAAGTGCGGGACCGCATGCTGGGCGTGGTGTCGCACATTGAAATTCTGGCGCCCAACGGCGCGGCCCTGCCCGATGTGGCGCTCACGCTGCGTCAGGTGCGGGCCCATCCGCAAGTGATTGGCGCTGCACCTTTCATAGCTACTCAAGCCCTGCTGGCAAGGGGGGAGGACATGAAAGGCACGATCGTGCGCGGCATTGAGCCGAGTCTGGAGCCCGCGGTGACCGACCTCGCCATCGAGCTGAAAAACACCGGTTTGAACCGCCTGATTCCCGGTGAGTTTGGTGTCGTGTTGGGCGGCGAACTGGCGCGTTCCCTGGGTGTGCGCCAGGGCGACAAAGTGACGCTGGTCGCGCCCAGCGGCCAAGTCACCCCGGCCGGTGTCGTGCCGCGCCTCAAGCAGATGACCGTGGTCGGCACCTTTGACTCGGGGCATTTTGAATACGACTCGGCGCTGGTGCTGATGCACATTGAAGATGCGGCGCGCATCTTCCGGCTGGAAGGCCCTAGCGGCGTGCGGGTCAAGCTGCGCGATTTGCACCAGGCGCGCGAGGTGGCGGTCGATCTGGCCAAGACCTTGACCGGAGAGCTGTTGATTCGCGACTGGACCCGCCAGAACCGCACCTGGTTTGCCGCGGTGCAGATGGAAAAACGCATGATGTTTATCATCCTCACGCTCATCGTGGCGGTGGCGGCCTTCAACCTGGTCAGTACGCTGGTGATGACGGTCACCGACAAGCGCGCCGACATTGCCATCCTGCGCACGCTGGGAGCCAGTCCGCGCAGCATCATGGGTATTTTTGTGGTGCAGGGCGCGATGGTGGGGGTGATCGGCACCTTCGCCGGGCTCGCCCTGGGCCTGAGCGTGGCGTTCAACATTGACGTGATCGTGCCTGCGCTGGAGCAGCTGTTTCACGCCAGCTTTTTGCCCAAAGACATTTATTTGATCAGTCGCATGCCAAGTGATCCGCAGCAGGCCGATATCGTGCCGATTGCGGTCATTTCTTTGGTGCTGGCTTTTTTGGCGACCCTGTACCCGAGCTGGCGCGCCAGTCGGGTGAACCCGGCGGAGGCCTTGCGCTATGAATGATATTTTCACCGCTCAGCCCGAATCCACCTCGGTGCGCGCTGAACCCACCTCCGTTCGGGCTGAGCCTGTCGAAGCCTTGGCGGGCCCTTCAGCCGCGCTCAGGACCGGCGGCTCAGGACGAACGGACATAGTTTTAAGTGCACGCGCCATCACCAAGCGCTTCACCGAGGGCCGACTCGATGTAACGGTGCTGCAAGGGGTGGACCTGGACGTGCGCGCCGGCGAAACGCTGGCCATCGTCGGGGCTTCGGGCTCCGGCAAAAGCACGCTGCTGCATTTGATGGGCGGGCTGGATGCCCCGACCAGCGGCTCGGTGTTCTTGCACGGGCAGGACCTGGCGCATCAGAGCGCCGCCGCGCAGGGTCGTTTGCGTAACCAGTACCTCGGTTTTGTTTATCAGTTTCACCACCTGCTGCCCGAATTCAGCGCCCTGGACAATGTGGCCATGCCTTTATGGATTCGGCGCCTGGCCCCCGTAGAATCTACGAAGATAGCTACTGAAATGCTAGCAAAAGTCGGATTGCAAGAGCGCTTGCTGCATCGGCCGGCCGAGCTTTCCGGCGGCGAGCGCCAGCGCGTGGCGATTGCCCGTGCGCTGGTCACGCGCCCGGCCTGCGTGCTGGCCGACGAGCCCACCGGCAATTTGGATCGCGCCACGGCTGACGGTGTGTTTGAGCTGATGCTGGAACTGGCGCGCACCCAGGGCACGGCGTTTATCGTCGTCACGCATGACGAAACGCTGGCGGCGCGTTGCGGGCGTCAATTGCGGCTGGTGCAGGGGAAATTGTCATGACGCAAGACCTATTTCCTCGGCCCTGGCTTACCAACACGCTGCTCGATGACGGCTTTATTGCCCAAAAGGCGAACGAATTACTGGCCAAGCCGATTCCATACGCTTTGGAAGTTTGGCTAAAAGAACATTTCGATGCCCCCACCTTGGCCGCCCGTAACGAGGCGCAACTGGAAGAGAAATTTATTGCGCCCTTGTTGGCCCAGTTGGGCTGGGCAAAGGCCTATCAGGTAGGAGTCACCGTACAGGGTAAGTTTGCCAAGCCCGATTACTGTTTGGTGCTGCACCCAGAACAAGAAAATGCGCTGATTGCCAGCCGGGACCACGCTCTTGTCACAGCCATTTGCGAATCCAAAGCGTGGGGCAAAACCCTCGACACGGGCAAAGCGGATCGCAATCAAAACCCACATCATCAGCTTCAGGACTACCTCAGCACTTTGCGGGTGCGATTTGGTTTTTTGACCAACGGTCGCATTTGGCGGGTGTACGACACCGACAAAATCACGGCCAAAAAAACCTTCATCGAGTTTGATTTACTACGCCTGTTGGCAATTGAAGATGCCGCTGAAAAAGCGCAAGGGCTGGCATTGTTTGCCTTTTTCTTTGGCCGTGATACCTATGTGCAGCCGACAGAGGCAGGTCAAGTCAGCGCCATCCAACAGGCCATTTTTGCGTCTGCCGACTTCACGCTAGCGGTCGAAGAAAACCTCAAAGCCGTGATCTATGGCTATGCGGGTGAGGATTCGCTGTTCGAAATCATGGGCAAGGCCATCCAGAAAGCCAACCCCAAAGCCAGCCTCGCTGATGTCTATGAAAACAGTGTGGTGCTGCTGTTTCGCCTGCTGTTCGTGGTGTACTTTGAGGACAAAAATTTCGCTCTGCTGAACAAACATCCGTTCTACCAGCGCTACAGTCTGGCCCATATTTTTCAAACCCTGCGGCCAACGGAACATCGTCGAAGCACCGAGCGAGACCAGCTCCACGACGGCGTGTACGCCCTCAAGCAATTGTTCGAGATGCTGGACGAGGGGGCAGAGGACATTGACATCCCCCTCTTCAACGGTGGTTTGTTTGACCCGGCGCGTGCGCCCTTGCTGCTCAAGCCCAAAATTTTTGACAACGCCACCCTGCGCCAGTTGCTGGAGAAATTGCTCTACAAGACGAACCGGGGCAATACCTTGTTTGACACGCGGCGCGATTTCAAAAACATGAGCGTCACCCACTTGGGCCGCATCTACGAAGGCTTGCTGGAGTTTAGATTTGAACGCGCCACCGAGAACGCCGTTTACCTCGAATTTGAGAGCAGCGCGACCAAGGGCAAAACGATTGAAGCCTACTTTGATGCCTACGATACGGCCAACATCCGCAAAGAAAAAGGCTTTCGGGCATGGCGTGAAGTCAGCGTCAAAAAAGGCGACGTTTACCTCAAGAGTGCCAGCAATTCCCGTAAAACCACGGCCAGCTACTACACCGAGCCCGTGTTGTCACAACCGCTGGTCAAGGCCAGCATCGACCACGCCATCGCTGCGGCGGCGGCCAGCGGCAATGCCAACGGACGCACGTTCATGGACCTCAAAATCCTCGACAACGCCTGTGGCAGTGGGCATTTTTTGGTCGAGGCGCTGGGCTATTTGACCGACCTGGCGCTGGCACGGCTGGACACGGACGCCGACCTGCAGCAACTCGTGGCCGACGAGAGCGCCAAAATCAGCGAGCAACTGCAGTTTCTGAATCTGGACTACATGCCGGAAGACGCGCAAATTCTCAAGCGCGCCCTGCTCAAGCGCTGCATCTTTGGCGTGGACCTGAACCCCTTTGCCGTGGAGCTGGCGCGCCTGTCGCTGTGGATGGACAGCTTTATCTTTGGCACGCCGCTGTCGTTCATCGAGCACCATGTGCAGCACGGCAACTCGCTCATGGGGGCCAGCGTGCAAGACTTTATCCAGTACAACGCGGTTGAAGTCCAGCAAAACGACTTCTTCGTCGAAAACCTGAGTGCCAAATTTGACGACCTGCGCACCGTCATGCATGAGCTGGACGCCATGCGCGACACCACGGCGCAAGAGGTCGAGCAGTCCAAGGCACTGTGGAAAAACACCATCAGCCCCAAGCTCAATCTGCTCTCAAGGGCGCTGAGTTTTATTTGCACCCGCCGCGCCCTGTTGGCCGAGGGCAAGCGGGACGATTGCGAGGCACTGAGCAAAACGCCAGACCTCATCAGCCAGTTGTTTGACGACAGCAAAAGCAAAAGCGCCGCACTCCGCCAAATTGAGGCCTACGCCACGCGCTACCGTTTCTTCCACTTCGAGGTGGCTTTCCCGGAAGCCTTTGCCGGGGCGCAAAAAGGCTTTGACATCATCGTGGGCAATCCGCCGTGGGACAAAACCAAGTTCTCGGACACCGACTTCTTTCCGCAGTACCACAGCAACTACCGCAGCCTGAAAAACTCCGAGAAAGCCGCCGTGCAAAAGCGGTTGTTGGAGAGTGAGCACATTGCGGCTGCTTATAAAACTGCCAAACGCGAAATGGAAGTTGCCGATGACTACTACACCGCTGCGTCGCCCCTCAACAAAGGCGCGGGCGACGGCAATTTGTTTCGCCTGTTTGTCGAGCGCAACCTGGGGCTGCTGGCAGCCGGCGGCAGTCTGAATTACGTGTTGCCCAGCGCGCTGATGTTTGAAGAAGGCTCAACGGTATTGCGTAAACATATCTTCACGCACTGCCACATGCCGTTTTTCTGGAGTTTCGAGAACAACAAAGGGATTTTTCCGGACGTTCACCGCAGCTACAAATTCGCCTTGATGCAGGTGGTCAACAGTGCGCCTGTTTCAGCGCAGGACCAGGTTATTGACACGGCCTTTTACGTACTGGACCCCGCCGAATTGAACAATGCCGCACGCCATGTTCCTTATCCACTGGACACCTTGAAGACCCTCTCGCCCGAGCATTGGGCGCTGATGGAGTTACGCAGCGGTGCGGATTTGGTTCTTCTTGAAAAGTGCTACTCAGCATTTCCGGCGTTGTCAGGAAATTGGCTGGATTTTCGGCGTGAATTGCACATGACCGATGACAAAGACCTGTTTCTTGAAAAAGAGGCACCGGGCTTGTTGCCGCTGTTTGAAGGCAAGATGATCTGGCAATACAGCCACCAGCATGACAAGCCGCAGTACTGGCTGGATGCTGCCGCATTTGACGAACGGTTGAGTAGCAAGGAACTGCACCGCATGGCACAAGACTTGGGCGTGCCCAAGGCTAAAGTGGCGCAGCGCGTCAACGCTGTGCGGTTTGACCGCGAGTTTGTGAGGCTGGGGTTTAGGGAAGTAGCCAGTGATACTAATGAACGGAGCTTAATTTTTGCCTTACTGCCAAAAAACAGTGGCAGTGGTCACACGGTTTTTGCCAATACGCCCAAAAACTATATGCTCAATTCGGATGGGCAAGTGAATGTGCAAGCGGTGTCTCCGCTGCGCCTGTTGTTTGCTTTGGCGTGGTTCAACAGCGTGCCGGTGGACTGGCTGGCGCGTTTCATGATCCAGATTCACATCAGTAAAACCTACCTCTACCGCCTGCCCATGCCGCAACCGACCGACGACGAGATTCGTA
Source organism: Gammaproteobacteria bacterium (assembly GCA_025359085.1). Lineage (GTDB taxonomy): Bacteria > Pseudomonadota > Gammaproteobacteria > Burkholderiales > Burkholderiaceae_C > Rhodoferax. The sequence goes on along the minus strand of JANYHL010000082.1, from coordinate 55,701 downwards.
ACAACCCCGACTACGCCCAGCTCGCCAAAAACGCGCTGCTCCTGAGCCTGGCCGCCAGTTGGGACGACTTTGCCGAATTGGCTCCGCTGTTTGACGTGCAGCCAAAAGACCTGCCGCAAACCGCCAAAGTCCAAGATACCCTGCGTGCCCAAAACGACAAAACGGTCGCCCGGCTCTACGGCATCACGGACAGCGAACTGGCTCATCTTCTGCGCAGCTTCAAGGTCATGGCCAGCAAGCGCGCCGAGTATCTAACGCTACTTAATTAATAGCTTCTTACGCATACCTCATAAGGGCTAGAGGCCTAAAAGCCATAAATTTTGCGCTCATTCGACGCCCTTTTTTTGTTTCAACTGCAACCACGAATGCACCGGCCAGTCGCTGCGACCCTGGCTCTGTGTCCCGCCAAAAACCACCCCACCTCCCGCAATGGATGCAGGGTGATGAGCTGCGAAGGCTTTAAGCCCCTTGAAATAGTCGGGGTTGACCGTTGCGCCGGCCTTGATCTCGATGGCGTGCATCTTCCCGCCGGTGGGGAGTAACAGGTCGACTTCGTTGCCCTCGGAGTCGCGGTAGAAATACATCTCGGCACTTTCGCCTGCGTTGAGGCGGTCTTTCATGGCTTCCATGATGACAAAATTTTCAAACAAACTGCCCCATAGCGGATCACGAGCCACCTGCTCTGAGGTACGCAGACCGAGCAGCCAGCAGGCCAAGCCTACATCATAAAAGTACAGCTTGGGAGCCTTGATCAGGCGCTTGCCGGTGTTGGTGAACCAGGGCGGCAGCAAATGCACGATGTAGCTGGTTTGCAGCAAGTCAATCCAGGCGCGCGCGGTGACATGAGACACGCCCGCGTCATTGCCCAGGCTGGTGAGGTTGAGCAGCTGCCCGGTGCGGCCCGCGCATAGGCGCACGAAGCGCTCAAAACGTTGCAGGTCCTGCACCGCTGCGAGTTGGCGCAAGTCGCGTTCCACATAAGTGGAAAAGTAGTCTGCCAAGGTCTGCGTGGGGTCCAAATTTTTGTCGTGAATGCGCGGGTAAAAACCGGTCAGCAGGGTTTGGGCCAGGTCTGGTTCTGCACCTTTTGCGCCACGCAGGATTTGCACCTCTGCCAAAGTGAACGGCAGCAGTCGCAACACGGCAGTGCGTCCGGCCAACGACTGGGAGACCTGTGTCATCAATTCAAATTGATGGCTACCAGTCAGGATGAAGCGGCCAGGCTGCGCATTGGCATCCACCATGCCCTGCAAATACGAGCTCAACTCGGGGGCACGCTGGATTTCGTCAAAGATGGCTCCTTGCTGGTATGGGGCCAAAAAGCCACGAGGGTCTTCGGTGGCGAAGCGGCGCTGGTCTGGGTCTTCCAGCGTGACGTAGGGCTTGTCGGAAAACAAACTTTTGGCCAGTGTGGTCTTGCCGCTTTGCCTCGGCCCGGTCAGGGTGATCACCGGGTATTGACTGGCCAGGCGTTGCAATACGGGTGTGATGTTGCGTCGGATCATGGGGCCATGGTACGCCTGAAAACCTGCAATTTGAAGATAATTTATTCAATCTGCAGGCTATTCTTTACCAGCCGACCTTCACCACCAAGCTTCAGCGTGACGGGTTGGAATCTGTGGACTTTGAACCCCGCAGCAGCGTGAGGGCCAGCAAGGCCGACGCCACCATCAAGAACAGACTGACCGCATTGAGCACCGGCGTGGCGCCTTCGCGCATGCGGCCATACATCATGACCGTCAGCGGTGCGTCTGACCCCACCAGCATCAGTGTGGTGTTGAAGTTCTCGAACGACATCAAAAACGAAATGGCGGCGGCGCCAATCAGGGCCGGCTGCAGATAGGGCAGGGTGATGGTGGCAAACACCGCGGCGCGGGAAGCGCCCAGGTTGTAGGCGGCGTCTTCCAGGGTGAGGTCAAAGCGCTTGAGGCGCGCCGTGATGGTCAGCGTGGCAATCGACACAATGTACGAGAACTGTCCCAGCACCACCAGCGGCAGGCCCGGGCGCAAAAATTCAAGTTCCAGGCCCCACAGGTCGTCAAACAGATTGGCAATGCGGTTGGCAAAGGCCAAGATCGAGATGCCCAGAATCACCCCCGGTATCACCAGCGGCGCCAGCATCAAAAGAGACAAAGCCTGCTTGCCGCGAAACTGCGTGCGCTCAATCAGAAAGACGTTGGCGGTGCCGACCAGACGGCTGCGCCAGATCAAAGCCCGCGCCGCCGGTGGCGCGCAGCTTGAGATCATTTCTTCGTTGTTGGACAAGGAGTGACGAGATTCGATTTGGCGACAATGCCAAAAAGCCAGCCAAGCATACGGCGACTAAATGACATTTTGGTGTCCGCGCCGTGACGAAGATATGGTACTTTCCCTGTAGGACCTGTATGACCAATTGGATTGACACCCACTGCCACCTGGATGCACAAGAGTTTTGGCCTCTAGCCCAGGCGGTACGGGTGCGAGCAGCTATAAATAATGTAGCCCACTGCGTTTTGCCTGCCGTCGAGGTTGGCAACTTTGATGCGGTGCGGGAACTGGCACACGGCGGCGGCGACAGTTACGCACTGGGCATTCACCCCTTGTACGTCAAGGCAGCGCAAGACGATGCGCTGGATCGACTCGATGCCGCGCTGGCACAGCAGCAGGGCGACCCGCGCCTGGTGGCCATCGGTGAAATTGGGCTGGACTACTTTGTGCCAGAGCTGTGTGTCAGCCCGCTGCGCGAACGCCAGGAACATTTTTTTCGGTCTCAGCTCAAGCTGGCCCGTCAGTATGACTTGCCCGTGATCCTGCATTCGCGCCGCTCGGTCGACCGCGTCCTCAAAGCCCTGCGTGACGTCGCAGGCAGCACCGGGCAGTGGCACGGCATTGCTCACGCCTTTAATGGCAGTCTGCAGCAGGCGCAAACCTTCATTGCTTTAGGTTTCAAGCTCGGCTTTGGTGGGGCGCTCACCTATGAACGCGCGCTGCAGTTGCGGCGCCTGGCGGCCAGCCTGCCACTGGACGCGATCGTGCTGGAAACCGATGCGCCTGACATGCCGCCGCACTGGTTGTACACAACGGCGCAGCAACGCACGGCGGGTGCCAGGCAGGGGCGCAACGAGCCGGGCGAGCTGCCGCGCATAGGGGCAGAGCTAGCGGCGTTGCGCGGCATCAGCACGGACGAACTGGCCACCGCCACCACGCTTAACGCGATGGCGGCGCTGCCGCGGCTGCGCGCCTTGCTGGCGCTTTGATCCCCGGCGGGGGCCAACCGTTTGCCTTGATTTTTCGCAAGCAGGCAGCGGCTGGCAAGTCGCAAACTTGTCTTTGATTTGTCAGCAACTGCGCTCGAACCCTCGCTTTACCAGGACCCCGTATGCCCCCCTCAACGCTCGATCCAACGGAGTTTGCCCCCCTGTTTCGCAGCTGCGAGGCAGTCCAGGGTCGGGACAATGCCTTGATGCAGCGGGTGTTCGAACTGCGGTTTCAGGTCTATTGTCTGGAATGCGGTTTTTTGCCTGCCGCCAACTACCCGCAGCGCTGCGAGACCGATCAATATGACGCCAGTTCAGCGCATTTTTGCGCGTTCAATCTACGTGATGAGTTGGTCGGCTACGTGCGCCTGGTGCGCCCTGACTTGACTCAGTCCTTTCCGTTTCAGAGTCATTGCAGCACTTTGCTGGAGGGTGCCAGTCTGGCGCCGCCGGCGCAGTCGGCCGAGATCAGCCGACTGATGGTGATCCACGATTACCGGCGCCGGCGCGGCGACGTGCTGGCGGGCGTGACCGTCGAGGAAGACCCAGCCAGGGTGAACCAAGACCTGCGCGACCATACACCCCAGATTCTGCTCAGCCTGTACCGTCGGATGTACGCGTTCAGCCTCGCCCACGGGATTCGTTACTGGTATGCGGCCATGGAGCGTCCGCTGGCGCGGGCGCTGGGCCAAATGGGTTTCGCTTTTGTGCAGATAGGACCCCTGACCGATTATTACGGGCCGGTGGCGCCTTATCTTGGCGATCTGCGTGAACTGGAGGCGCATCTCGAGACTACAAATCCGGCGCTGCTGGCATGGATGCGTCGCACCGAAGCCACCGATCACTGATGTGAACCTGTTGCCCCTCTTTCCAGTTGCTGCCGTACGACTGCTTCGCAAACTCCTGCTTAGCTACGGCAGGCGCATGGACGGCGAACGCATGCTGGCAAGCTCACGGCGCGGTGCCGTGCGAGCCGCCATTCAGGCCGCTCGATGCAGCGCAGCCTACCGGGCGCTGCTGCAGGAGCACCGAGTCGAGCCTTCAAGCCTGAGCGCCCAAACCGATTTGCTCGCGTTACCGGTCCTTACCAAGGACAATACTTTCGGGCGCTTCTCGTTGGACCAACTGGCGCGGCCCACGCCAGCTAGGGAATTAGCCGATGTGTTGACCAGTTCCGGACGCGGTGGCCACAGCTTCGGCTTCAGGCTCACGGCGCGCGGGCAGCACGAAACCTCGTGGTTTGACATCGACCTGGGTCTGCAAGACGTGTTTAAAGTGGACCAGTACGCCACATTGCTGGTGAACTGCCTGCCGATGGGCGTGGTGTTTCGTTCCCGTGCCGTGGCTGTCGCCAACGTCAGTGTGCGCGAGGACATGGCATGCGCCATCCTGCGCGACGTCGGCCCCCGCTTTCAGCAGACGCTGCTGTGTACCGATCCTTTGTTCATCCGGCGCTTGCTTGATGAGGCGCGCGTTGCCGGTGTCGACTGGAAGGCGCTCAATACCAGTGTGATCATCGGCGAAGAAGTGCTGGTTGAAGCCCAGCGCGACTACCTGGCCGCGCGCATGGGGTTCGATCCCGACCATGACTCGCAGCGTCTGATCGGCAGTTCTTTTGGCGTCGGAGAACTGGGTTTGAACTTGTTGTTTGAAACCCGCGAGACCATCCGAATGCGCCGCGCCATGCGCCTTCAACCGGAGATGGCGCAATTGCTGAGCGGCAAGTCTGACGTTGGTTCGGTACCCTGCGTTTTTTGCTACAACCCGCTGCGTTGTTATATCGAAGTGTTGAATCCGGATTCGGATGGATTTGGTGAGCTGTGCTTTACCATGCTTGACCCGCAGGCCATCATTGCCCTGCCGCGCTACAGCACAGGCGATTTTGGCAAACGGGTAAGCCGGCAAGACGCAGCCAAAGCCGCCCAACTTGCACAAACCACCGCGCCCTGGTTGCCCGTGGTGGTCGTTAAGGGTCGTATCCAGGACCGGCCCACCGGAATGCCCTCGGTCGAGAGCATCAAGGAGCTGATCTACCTGGATCATGCGGTCGCTGACCAACTCACCGGTGCCTTCAGAATCGAAAAAAACGACGCTGGCGGCGTCAAATTGACCCTCCAGACCAACAGTGAACGTGCGGCTGTCGATGCCGGCCTGCGTCAACAACTGGTCGCGCTAGGCCATAGACAGTTGTCAATACCGCTTGATTTCGATCTATTGGCGCCGCTTGCATTTCCCTATCGCCCTCTGCTTGATCACGAACGAAAATTTTCATACTTCGTTCCGTAGTCCGATAACTGTCAGGAATTTTTGCGGCGACTGACACGCCACGCTTCCTTCCCCACCAAAAAAAAGCGGCCTGCAGGCCGCTTTTTCTCAACAGTAGAACAGGAGCAAATTGCTTAGCCTTTCAACTGGCGCCGTCTGGCCAAACCGAGGCCGAGCAAGCCAAGGCCAAACAGGCTAAGTGTCGCAGGCTCCGGAATCTGACTGACCAGAACTTGAACGTCCAAATGGCTTGACTGGGCTTCAGCCGTATAGATAGTGCTTCCAATCTGGATAGCGCCGACTAAATTTGCAAGGCGGAACTGGGCTAGCCAGTTACTGCCATCGTTCGCGGTAAAAGGCAGATCGCTAAGTCCGACCGCTGTAAACGTGAAAGAGTCATCACAGGTAGACCCGTTCGGATTTGGCGCAGGACACGGAGTCGCATTGACTGTTTCAACGAAAGATATTGTGATGGCGTCGTCACTGTCCAGTCTCACAGTCGGTGCTCCGTCGCTGTCTGTGATCTTGAACCGTCCCCAAATATCCTGGGGGCCCCAGTTGGTGGCCAAAGGAATAACGATATTGTTATGCGTCAAGGTTGAAATGGTCGTCCATGTTGAAAACGGCAGAGGGGCGGGACCCGTTACCGTTGAGAGGTTCAATGAACTTTGAGGAAAAGCAGTATTAACCCAGCTCATCGTCTCGTAGAGTGGTGTTACAGCAGGAATAAGACTGGCGGGTCCGACAAGTGGGTCAGAATACGTGGCAACCGACACGTCAACCGCAAAACCCCCATATTCAGTGAAGCCAAAGCTAGGGACTGCGCTGGCCTGTGTTGCATAGCCCGAGGTTATTGCGAGTACCCCGACCGCCAATGCTTTTCGTAGTGTCTTGATTTCCATTTTCCTTCTCCTAAGTAAGCTGGGTCCGTTTTAAAAAGCGAAAGAGCAATCATCCGTACTTGATTTCCTTTTTGCTCTTCCCATGCAACAAAGCAAGTGCCATGCCAATTTCTGCAATGTTATGTTTTTAAAGGATTTTCTTCTTCTCACCCGTTTGCTGGGTGCTCTTCGTGTAAAAAAAATCGACAGAGGAAGGACTCAGTTTGATGCTGCCGGTAGGCGCTAAGAAAACTCTGCAAAACCCTCGGACATGCGCTGGCGAGGCTCTGGCGTTGCTTGATGGGTGTCGCCGGTTGGAGTTCTTTAAATTGAACCCTTCCGCCTTCACTGCCAAAGGGGACTCGCCTCTGTCGCGTTTTTTGGCCTGTTCAGCGCGGACGCCGTCTGCAGGTGAGCGAGACGAGGTCTGAAACAGTCTGTAATCCCCGCCTGTCTTTTTGGCATTCAGACTTAGGATGGTTGGGCTTGAATGCCTTTTTACTGATCCATCATGACAACACCTCGTTTTGAGACTCAAGACCGTCGGCTCGGAAGACTCGACCACCCCACCCGCAACGCCAACCTGGCCGCACACCTGATGAGACCGCCTGTCGGTGCCCCTCGTAGGGTGGAAAGTGGCCTGCGTGTGCAGGATCGCGTATTCAGAAGCGCTCTGGAACTCAGGTACCAGGTTTATTGCGTGGAATGCAGTTTCCTTTCTCCGCAGGACTACCCGGATGGGGCGGAGAGCGACGAGCACGACGATGCCGCAAAACATTTTTATGCCTTCGATTCGCAGGATGAGTTGGTGGGGTACGTTCGTCTGGTTCGCCCCGATATCAACCAGCGTTTCCCGTTTCAGAATCATTGCACCACCTCTGCCCACGGTGTAAATCTGCCGGTGCCGGGCCACGCCGCCGAGGTCAGTCGGCTCATGCTGCGCCGTGACTATCGGCGTCTGCGTGGTAACGGGCTTGCAGACGTGACGGCGGGCCAGCAGAACGCGGTTTCCCCTGGCGTGCGGCGCGATGACGCGGCGCAGGTTCTGATGACACTCTATCGCCAGATGTACGCTTACAGCCGCGCCAATGGCATTGGCCACTGGTACGCCGCCATGGAGCGTCCCTTGGCGCGCTCGCTACTGCGCATGAACATTGCCTTCAGGGCCATTGGGCCTCAAGCTGATTACTACGGACCCGTGGCGCCCTACCTTGCCAGTTTGCAAGAGGTGGAAGCGCAAGTAGGCGTGCGCGACCCAGGCTTGTTGGCCTGGCTTGAGGAGACTGAGCGGTGCAGTATCAAACCAGCATTTGTTAATTGAACAAAACTCGCACAAATTTACAGTCCCGGTGAACAAGTGTTTTAGCCTTTCTACGTCTCTACCACCCCTTTGAATTCCGAGTTCCCGGTCTGCTGTTGAAAGACCAAAAAAGCATGGCCAAGCCACCCGAAACGCCACGTCTGTTTGGCTTGCAACCCCTCGTCTCTGAGACCACTCGGCTGCTGGTACTGGGCAGCTTTCCCAGTGTCAGCTCGCTCGCGCAGCAGCAGTATTACGCCCATCCGCAAAACCAGTTTTGGCGAATTCTTCAAGCTATTTTCCCTTCTGGCCCTCGTGTAATAAACGTAGTTAGCTATGAAGAACGTAGCAACTGGCTGCTGGCGCAAGGTCTTGGAGTTTGGGATGTTTATGCTTCCTGCAAGCGCGAAGGCAGTTTGGATGCGGCCATTCGCCAGCCGCAAGTCAATGATTTCAGCGGACTCCGACTTCGTTGCCCGCAACTTCAGTTAATTGCACACAACGGCGGCGAGAGCTTTCGGCACCCTAAATACACCGCCACCTTGGGCCTGCCGGTGCTCAAATTGCCTTCCACCAGCCCGGCCAATGCCAGTTGGAGTTTTGATCGCAAGCTGGCGGCCTGGCGCGAGGCAGTGGCGGCGGCCGGGCTGCTTTGAACGTTCGTGCGAGTGCAGGGCGGCGGGCTCTGTCAAAGGTTCGACACAGCGTTTGGAGATAATCGCCCCATCTTGAAAAAACGCACACCTACCCTTCCCGAAGTCAACTTTTCCGACGATGGCCCGGTTCGACACCTGCACCTGGGCACCGAATGGATTCAGGGCTCGATGTTTCTGGACCAGCCCCATGCGCTGGTGCATGAGTACATCCAGCGCATGATGGCCTGGCTGCTGTTTGTGGAACCTGAGTCGGTCAAAGACCGCCAGGCGCTGCAACTCGGCCTGGGCGCGGGCGCTTTGACCAAGTTTTGCCACAAAGAGCTGCGCATGAAAACCGCCGCCATTGAGCTCAATCCGCAGGTCCTCATTGCCTGCCGTGGCTGGTTCAAGCTGGCGGCAGAAAACAGTCGCCTGCAGGTGGTGCTGGCCGATGCCGCGCAAGAAATCCAGAACCCGAAATGGTGGGGCACGGTGGATGCGCTGCAGGTGGACCTGTACGACCATGAGGCTGCGGCACCGGTGCTCGACAGCCTGCCGTTCTATAACCATTGCCGCCGCTTGCTGACGCCGCAGGGGTGCATGACGGTGAACCTCTTTGGCCGCGCGTCGAGCTTTGCCCGCAGCGTTGAAAAAATATCGGCGGCGTTTGGCAAGGAGGCCGTGTGGGCTTTCAAACCGACGCGCGAGGGCAATACCGTGGTGCTGGCGCAGCGCACGCCGAGCCGCCCCAAGCGGGAGCTGTTGATGGCGCGCGCGGACCACATTGAAGCGCAATGGGGCCTGCCTGCCAGCAAGTGGGTGCGCGTGTTCAAGCCGATGTTGACATGAACAGCGCCGCAGCATCCAAGCCCCGCAACCCGGCTCATGCCGGCCCGCTCGATTGGCGCAGCCTGGTGCTCTGGCTGCACCGCGACGCCGTCATCAGCAGCGAGGAGGCGCAACGCATCAACGCCCGCTGCGCCCAGGCGGAGAGTGCGCAGCATCCGCTGGTGCGCCTGGCCAGTGTGTCGGTGCGCCGGGCCGGTGACGGCAAGTCGCTGGACATTGAATTGCTGACCCAGTGGCTGGCCACGCGTGCCGGCTTGGACTACTTGCGCATTGACCCGCTCAAGGTCGATGTGGGCAAGGTCGCCGACACCATGAGCGCCGCCTATGCCGAACGCCACAAGATTTTGCCGGTGCAGGTCACGCCGGGCGAAATCGTGGTGGCCACCGCCGAGCCCTTTTTGACGGATTGGGTGGCTGAAGTGGAGCGCCAGTCGCGTCGTAGCGTGCGCCGGGTGCTGGCCAGTCCGCAGGACATCCACCGCTATACCGTTGAGTTTTTTGCCCTGGCCAAATCGGTGCGCGCCGCCAACAAGGCGGGGGGCAATGCCGGTGGCGCCAGCTTTGAGCAACTGGTGGAGCTGGGCAAGACCAGCAAGCAGCTCGATGCCAATGACCAGAGTGTGGTGCAGGTGGTGGACTGGCACTGGCAGTATGCGTTTGACCAGCGCGCCAGCGACATTCACCTGGAGCCCCGGCGTGAACAGGGCGTGATCCGCTTTCGCATTGACGGTGTGCTGCACCCGGTGTACCAGATGCCGATGGGCGTGCTGACTGCCATGACGGCGCGCATCAAATTGCTCGGCCGCATGGACGTGGTGGAACGCCGGCGCCCGCAGGATGGCCGCATCAAGACCCGCAACCCGGGCGGTGATGAGATCGAGATGCGGATTTCGACGCTGCCCACCGCTTTTGGCGAAAAGATGGTGATGCGTATTTTTGACCCGGATACCACCGTCAAAGATCTGGATGCGCTGGGGTTTTCAGCGCACGATGCGCAGCGCTGGGAGACCCTGGTCAAGCGCCCGACCGGCATCATTCTGGTGACCGGGCCGACCGGCTCGGGCAAGACCACCACGCTGTACTCCACACTCAAAAGAATTGCCACCGAGGAGGTGAACGTCAGCACGGTGGAAGATCCGATCGAGATGATCGAACCCGCCTTCAACCAGACCCAGGTGCAGCCGCAGCTGGACTTTGGTTTTCCAGAAGGGCTGCGCGCCTTGATGCGGCAAGATCCCGACATCATCATGGTGGGTGAAATCCGCGACCAGCAAACCGCCGAGATGGCGGTGCAGGCGGCGCTCACCGGGCATCTGGTGTTCTCTACCTTGCACACCAACGACGCGCCGTCAGCGGTGACGCGCTTGATGGAGCTGGGCGTGCCCGCGTATCTGATCAATGCCACGCTGCTGGGCGTCCTGGCGCAGCGGCTGGTGCGCACGCTGTGCCGGCACTGCAAGCGGCCCGACACCTCGGCCACGCGCGAGGCGCTGGTCGAGGTGGTCAAACCGTGGCAGATCACGGGTGCCTACAAACCCTTCAAAGCGGTCGGCTGCGTCGATTGCCGCATGACCGGCTTTTTGGGGCGCATGGGGCTGTATGAGTTGCTGGTCGTCAGTGAAACCTTCAAGGAAAAAGTCAACCGGGAGCCCAACGCCGATGCGCTCAAGCGCCAGGCCGTGACCGACGGCATGCGTCCCTTGCGGCTGGCCGGTGCCCTGCGGGTGGCCGAGGGCTTGACGGTGCTGGAAGAGGTACTCTCCAGCACGCCAGCGTTGAGCTGATCTGCGCCTGCGTTGCCGCAAGCAAGCCCCATGCCTCTCAAACCACCTATGCAGCACCCTTTGAATCAGCACCCGCAACGCGCCGCCCTGCACAACGAGGTTCACGCGCGCCCGTCGCAGGCGCTGGTGGCGCCGCTGGCGATCTCTCATGTGGTCATGCTGTGCGACGCCGCGCAGCTCGATGCCAGTCGCCATCATGTGTCCGCGCTGCTGCGCGACCACCACCTGCCACTGCCTGATCCGCAGTCCAGCCATTTCCGCATCGACCTGGGCGCGTTCCAGATTCACTGGGAGCTGCACACCGAGTTTGTCAGTTGGACCTTCATGTGCCCGTTACCGACCGAACATTTGGGCCAGACCCAGCCCGCGCTGGCCCTGGCCAGCGTGCCGCCAGACTGGTTGACGGGTTTACCCGGCCAATGTTTGTGCAGTTTGCACCTGTGGGTTGTGCCAGCCGGTACGCCGGGCACCGCCGCCCTGGTGAAGCAGGTGCTGCTGGAGGATTCATTGCTGGCCTCCAGCGTGGCCGGTGGTGGCGGCGAGGTTTATACCGACTTTGCCATGCGGGCCGATGGCTTTTCACGCATGGTGCTGTTGGCGGGCAACTTGTCGCCGCGCCGACTGGGCCGCTTGGTACAGCGCTTGCTGGAAATTGAAACCTACCGCATGGCGGCTTTGCTGGGCTTGCCCACGGCGCGCGAGGCGTCGGGCATGTTGTCAAGTGCCGAGCGTGAGCTGGTGGAGCTTGCCCGCGCCATTCGCAGTGCCAAACCCGAGGAGGAGCCCTGGCTGCTGGACCGCTTGACCAAACTGGCCGGGCAGGTGGAGAGTCAGCACGCCGCCACGCACTCGCGCTTCTCGGCCAGCGTCGCCTATTTTGAGCTGGTGGACAAGCGCATCGGAGAAATCAACGAGGCGGCATTACCCGGCATGCAAACCATTGGTGAATTCATGGATCGGCGCCTGACACCTGCGCGCAGCACCTGCGAGTGGTCCACGCGCCGACAGGACGCGTTGTCGCAACGGGTGTCGCGCATCAGCAACTTGCTGCGCACGCGGGTGGAGATTGAACAGCAGCAAAGCAGCCAGGCCTTGTTGGCGACCATGAACCAGCGGCAAGACCTGCAACTTCAATTGCAGTCCACGGTGGAGGGGCTGTCGGTGGCCGCTATTACCTATTACATCGTCGGTCTGGTGAGTTACCTGGCCAAGGGCGCGTCCCAGCTGGGCTGGCCCTGGAGTGCCGAAAGCACGGCGGCAGCGGCTATTCCGGTGGTGGCGCTGGGGGTCTGGTGGTCGCTGCGCCGCTTGCACCACAAGGTGTTTAAAAGCTGACCTGCACTGGGTCAGCGTAGTTTCAAAAAATTTAGACGAATAATGGCTGTAGCCCTTATATCCATTGAGAAGTTTGCTCCTAAAAAATTCTATCAATAGGCGGTTGCTGTTTGGCTATAAAACTCAACGGCCAGAGCAACCGCGCCGCGTGAGGCGCCTTGCCGCCGCTCGGCTTGCTCACACCGTGAGCCCTCAGAAACCATATTTACTTAACAGAACTTTGATCTGTGCGTAAGACTAGCCTCATATACCCGGTGTGAAAAAAGTGAATTTCTTATACTCGAGCCTCACGTTCGGACGAACGGAGCGACTGCTCGTTTGTTAATTTTGGGTGAGTTGGCAAAGCGCGAATCATCCATCGTGGGCGTTGAAATCAACTGACAAAAGACGGAGACACAGCAAGATGAAAACCCTTCAGGCCAAATACCCCGGCATCCCCAACGTTATCAACGGCAACGGCGCGGTCGCCTATGTCATGAACCATGTTTGCGGCGGGGTCATTGGTTACCCCATCACTCCTTCGACCGAAATTGCCGAGATTTATGAGGCTTTCCGGGCCGAGGGCGGCATCAATGTGTGGGGCAAACACCCGTTTTTCTTCGGCCCCGAAGGCGAGCATTCAGCCCAAAGCGGTGCGTTGGGGGCGGCGTTGACGGGCGGGCAGTTCATTTCCAATGCCTCGTCGAGCCAGGGTATTTTGTATGCGCTTGAATCGCATTACGTCACCGTCGGCAAAAAGGTCGGCGGCTTTGTGCTGCAGGTCGCCGCGCGCGTGGTGTCCAAACATTCGCTCAACGTCATGGCCGGTCATGACGACGTTTATGCGCTGATGTCATCGGGCTACACCATTTTGTTTGGTGCCAATCCGCAGGAAGCGGCCGACCTGGCGGCGATTTCTTACCGCGTGGCCTCACTGTCGCTGATTCCGGTGGCCAACGCCATGGACGGTTTTTCAACCAGCCACATGCTGTGTGAAGCGCTGATGCCCGAACCCGAATTGCTGGCCGAGTATCTGGGTGACCCGGCCGGGCGCATCAAGGCGCCAACGGTGGCGCAGGAGATGCTCTACGGAGCCAAAGGCCGGGTGGTCCAGTTGCAGCAATATCTGGCGCGCCACCAGGCGGACTTGATGCCGGGCAGTCTGTCAGAGCTGAACAGTTTTCTGGGCGCCAACGCCGCCGCGGTAGAGCAAGACAACGCGGGCCAGCTCGTCGCCAGGACGCTGCTCTGGCTGCCCGAAGAACTGCAGGGCCAATGGCGGCGCCAGTGGGTCAACGCCTTTGAAAAGGGCACGCGGCAATTGGTGCCCGCGTTGGTGGATGTGAACAACCCGGGGCTCACCGGCGCGGTGCAAAACCAGGCCGACTTTCAGGCCGGCGCGGTCGATCACCGCACCCACTTTGTCAGCGCGGTGCCATCCATCGTGCGTCAGGCGATGGACGAATACGCGGCACTTTCCGGGCGCCAGTACGCGCCGGTGCAGACCTTCATGTGTGACGACGCCGACACCGTGATGGTGGGCCTGGGCTCGGTCACGGACGACGTCGAAGCGGTGGTCAGCCACCTGCGCGGCTTGGGCCAGAAAGTGGGCTTGATCGCCGTCAAAATGCTGCAGCCTTTTCCGGAAGGCGAGCTGGTCGCTGCATTGCAAGGCAAAAAGGCGGTCACCGTGCTGGAGCGCTCCGACCAGACGGCGCTCACCAGCCTGGTGACGCAGGCGCTGTTCAAGGCGCGCGAAAATGCCACGCAGTTGCGCCACCCCGGCATCCCGGCTTTGAGCGCCAGCCCGCTGCTGACCACGGCGATCTTTGGTCTGGGCGGCCATGACTTGCAGCCGCGCCATTTGATCGCGGCTTTCAAGAACATGGCCGACGGCAAGACGGCACCCCTGATTTATCTGGGCTCCCAGTTCTTCTCGCCCACCGCGTCGCCGCGTGTGGCTGAACTGCAGGCGCGCCTGAAGCTGGCGTACCCTGAAACCGAGCTGATGGCGCTTGAAACGCAAGCCAACCCGAAGCTGCTGCCGGAGGCCGGCTTTCGGGTGCGTTTTCACTCGGTCGGCGGCTACGGCACCATTGCCTCGGGCAAACTGCTGACCGACATTCTGGCCGGCGTGCTGGAGATGCACTCCAAGTCGGCGCCTAAATACGGCTCCGAAAAAAGCGGTGCACCGACCAATTACTACATCACCCTGAGTCCGGAGCCGGTCAAGATCACCAACGCCGAACTGGAGGACGTTGAAGTCGTCATCGCCCCGGATCACAAGGTGTTCAGCCACACCAATCCGCTGCTCGGGCTGGTCGCCGGTGGCACGTTTATCTTGCAGTCGAATGCGACGGCCGAAGAAGTCTGGCAAGAGTTGCCGGCCCAGGCGCGCAAGACCATTCGCGAGAGGCAAATTAATTTCTTCATTGTTGACGCCTTCGCCGTGGCTAAAAAGCATGCGCCGACGCCGGAACTGGCGACCCGCATGATGGGCATCGCCTTCATCGGCGCTGTCGCCGGTCACGTCAGTCAGGTGGCCGCGGGCGCCGCCCCAGAGGTGATCCTGGAGAAAGTCCGCCAGCAAATTGCCAAGAAATTTGGCGGCAAGGGCGGCGCGGTGACGGAAGGCAACATGGCGGTGATCCGCGAGGGCATTGAGGCGACGCAAAAAGTGGATTACGCGCTTGATGCGTTTGCGCGTATCGACGCCAAGCCTGCGCCAATTGCGATTCACGATGCGTCGCTGTCGGCGTCGATGTGCCAGAGCGCTGGCGCCTCTAGCTGCGCGGGCATGTTTGACCGGGGCTATTACGAGGACATGGTGCTCCAACCGTTCCGCGAAGGTGCCATTGGCGAAGCCCCGGTGCTGCCCGGCACCGGGCTGTTCATGCCCGCGGGCACCGCAGGCGCCAAGGACAAAGGGTTGTTTCGCCGCAGCGTGCCCGAGTTCAAGGCCGACTTGTGCACCGGCTGCATGGAGTGCGCGCTGGTCTGCCCGGACGGGGCCATTCCGAACAGCGTGCATGACATTCATGAACTGCTGCTCACGGGCATTGGCCAACTCGACCTTCCACCGGCCCAGCGCGAGGTCATGCGCGGCCATGTCCATGCGCTGGCGACCAGCGTGCGTGAGAGTTATCGCCAGAGCAAACAAGCGCGGCCGTTTCATGAGCTGGTGGCCGAGGCGGCGATCCATCTGGAGACCGACAACGTCACCGTGCTGCGCAACTTCAGCAAGCTGATCGACGCCTTGGCGCTCTATCCGGTGGCGCGCACGCGGCCCTTCTTTGATGCCATGGAAAAAGCCAAACCGGGCAGCGGCGCTCTCTACGGCGTCAGCGTTGATCCCTGGAAATGCACCGGTTGCCTGGAGTGTGTGGAGGTTTGCGGCCCGGGCGCGTTGGTTACCCGCGAACAGGATGCGACCTTGCTGCAAAGCCTGCAACAACGCTTTGATTTCATGAGCAAGACGCCCAACACGCCGACGCGCTTTGTGAATGAGGCCATCCAGCCCGGCGGCGAGATCAAGCGTCTGCTGCTCGACCGCGCCAACTACTACAGCACCACCGGCGGCCACGGCGCTTGCCGCGGCTGTGGCGAAGTCACTGCCACGCGTCTGGTCATGGCGACCAGCCACGCCATGGCGGACAGACGTCAGCGCGAACACATTCATGAGCTGGAGAGCCTGATTGGCCGCATGAAAGACAAGCAAGAGACGCTGGCCGGGCATGATGCAGCGCGTCATCAACGCCTTGGCGCGCTCATCACTACCTTGGAAAAGAGGCTTTATTTGTACGAGAGCGGCCCGACCGGCAACGGCCCGGCCGGCACGGTGGTGGCCAATTCGACCGGTTGCAGCAGTGTCTACGCCTCTACTTTTCCGTTCAACGCTTTCAAGGATCCTTGGGTCAACAGTCTGTTCCAGGACGCGCAGCCGCTGGCCAAAGGTATCTTTGAGGGCATTGCGGCGCAGACCGTCGGCGACGTGCGTGCACTGCGCTTGGCGCGGCTTGAACTCGCCGATGCTTACGACGCGTCAACCCACGACCCCGCCTTGCGCCTGTTGTCGTGGGAGCAGTTCAGCGTGGCCGAGCTCGGCCTGATGCCCACCGTGATCACCATCGGTGGCGACGGCGCCACCTACGACATCGGTTTTGGCGCCTTGTCGCGCATTTTGATGAGTGGCACGCCACTTAAAGTTCTGGTGCTCAATACCGGTTCTTATTCGAACACTGGCGGCCAAGCCTCAACGTCGAGCTTTCTGGGGCAGGACTCTGACCTGGCGCGCTTTGGCAGCAGCGCCAGCGGCAAGCAGGAGTCGCGCAAGGAACTCGGCCTGCTCGCGGCCTTCCACTCCAATGTGTTTGTGTGCGCCACCAGCACCGCGCTGCAGGGGCACTTTTTGAAGAACACGATGGAGGCACTAAGCTACACCGACGGCCCCGCCGTGTTGGATGTGTATACCCCGTGCCAGGGCGAGCAAGGCATTGGCGATGGCGCATCGTCAGAACGCTCCCGCTTGGCGGTGGAGAGCCGCATGAGCCCGGTGTTTGTGCATGACCCACGCCGTGGCAGCACGCTGCACGACTGGTTCTCGCTGGAAGGCAACCCCGACCCGTTGCAAACCTGGGCCACCACGACGCTGGAATACCAGGACGATGAAGGCCAGCTCAAACTGATGAGCATGGCGTTGACGCCGGCCCACTTTGCCTTGGGTGAAGTGCGCTTCAAGAAGCAGTTTCATAAGCTCGGCGCTGACGATGTCAATGCCGTGCCGGTGGAAGCTTATGTTGAGCTGCCCCAGGCCGAGCGTGTCGGCAAGAGCGCGTTCATCTGGTCCACCGATGCCAACCAACGCCTGGTCAAAATAACGGTGGCCCCGGCCATCGTCGCGCTGGTTGAAGAGCGGCGCAAATACTGGCATTTGCTGCAATTCCTGGACGGCCAGCATGTGGCCAAAACGGACGAGAGTCATCGCCTTGGCATGGCCGCCCTGCAAGCCCAGTACCGTGATTCTGTGACGCAGCGCGACAGCTCGCTTGACTCGTTTGCGCGTGCCATGTCCGAGCTGGCCGCCGCCAGCAAGGCGCCGGTTGGCAGTGCCCGGGTGATACCGATCATGGCGCAATCTGCAAGCATGGGCAGCGCCTCGGCCAGCCCCGTTGTGGGCGCGACAGCGCAAGCACTGGTGACCTACGACATCGCTGATCAAGTCAAGTGCACCGACTGCAAGACCTGCTACCAGGACCTGCCCGAGCTGTTCGAGAAAACCCGCATCGTGGTGGATGGCGAGTCGCGTGACGTGGGTCAGCTGATCGTGGGTGCACTCGAGCGCATCAAGGTCACGCCCGAGTTGCAAAGCCGCATCAAGCGGGTGGCGGCCAATTGCGACGCGGAGATCATTCTGTGAGCACCGAAAGCCTGAGCCCCGCCAGCGGCGACGATCTGGGCCGCTACCTCAGCGCGAGCCGCACGCTCGATACCACGCGCTCGCAGATCGACGCCCTGGAGCAGACCGAAGCGGTCGAGACCTTTCATCGCCAATTGGCGCTGTTGCGGCGGCGCCTGCTCAGTGAGCCGCAGGCCTTTCGTGACATCTTCATCGCTGACGGCAGCGAGGCCATGGTGTGGGAGTTTCAGCAAGACGAGCTTGGCCCCGATTTCATCCGCACCCTGTGGGCCCTGATGTTGCGCGACGATGACACCAGCAAGGTGTTGATGCGCTTTGTCTGGAACGTGCCGCTCAAGCTCAAGCGCAAGTTTGTGCGCGCCATTGACACCCATTTGTCAGAGCGCTACCCGATGTTCAAGGGCTTGTCGCAAAACTGGCCGGCGGAAAATTTTATTCCCCCCTTTATGCGCGACGCGGTGGAGCGCTCGCAGGACTTCGGCCTGGTAAACCAGGGTTACCTGGGTTACATGAGCCAGGGTTACAGCGCGCGCGAGGTTGAGATGTTTGTCTGGCTGGAAGCGCTGCGCGACAAGCAGTGCGAAGACCGGCCGTGCGAGATAGGTCTGCATGTGGCGGGCCAGGCGGAGCCCAAGGGCGGCTGTCCGGTCAAAATCCATATCCCGGAAATGCTGGAACTGCTGGGCACCGGGCGCTTTCGTGAAGCAATGGAGCTGATCGAAAATTGCAACCCGCTGCCCAATGTGACCGGGCGTGTTTGCCCGCAGGAGTTGCAATGCCAGGGCGTTTGCACACACCAGAAGCAGCCGATCGAGATCGGCCAGATCGAGTGGTACTTGCCGCAGCGCGAGAAGCTGGTCAATGCCGAGGGCATTGCCGCGCGCTTTGCCAACATTCCCGACCCCTGGGCCAAAGCCGACAAACCGCCGGTCGCCGTGGTGGGCTCTGGCCCGGCCGGGTTGATCAACGCTTACCTGCTGGCCTCCGAGGGTTTCCCGGTGACGGTGTTCGAGGCCTTTCATGCGCTCGGCGGCGTGTTGCGCTACGGTATTCCCGAGTTCCGGCTGCCGAACGACCTGATCGACGATGTGGTGGGCAAGATCAAACTGCTCGGCGGCAAGTTTGTCGCCAACTTTGTGGTGGGCAAAACGGCGACGCTGGAGGACCTGAAACAAGCGGGTTTTTGGAAAATATTCATCGGCACCGGCGCCGGTTTGCCGCGCTTCATGAATGTGCCGGGCGAGCACCTGCTCAACGTCATGTCGGCCAACGAGTTTTTGACGCGCGTGAACCTGATGCAGGGCCTGCACCAGGACTACGAGACACCCTTGCCCGAGACGCGCGGCAAACGCATCATGGTCATTGGCGGTGGCAACACGGCGATGGACGCCGCGCGCACGGCGCGCCGCCTGGGCGGCCTGGTCACCATCGTCTATCGCCGCACGCAGGCCGAGATGCCGGTGCGGGTCGAAGAATTGCACCATGCGTTTGAGGAAGGCATTGAACTCAAAGAGCTGCGCGCGCCGCGCGAATTCGTTGGCGACGACAAGACCCACTTTGTGACCCACAGCCTGCTGGATGTGATCGCGCTGGGTGCGCCCGATGCCTCGGGCCGGCGCAGTCCGGTGAGCACCGGCGAGTCCGAATCGATGGCGGTGGACCTGGTCATCATGGCGCTGGGCAACACACCCAACCCCATCATCCGCGAATCCGAACCCAGTCTCAAGACCACCAAATGGGGCACCATTGATTTGGCCCCGGGCTCGCAGCAGACCTCGCTGGTCGGGGTTTATTCGGGCGGCGATGCGGCGCGGGGCGGCTCCACGGCGATTCGCGCCGCCGGTGATGGTCAGGCTGCCGCGCGTGAGATTGTGGGCGACATCGACCTGACGGCGCACGAGATCAGTGCCATGGTCCAAAGCGCCGCGCACTACACCCGCATGGGTGCGGCGCCGCAGACAATTTTGCAGAAGATTGACCTGGCCGACGGCATTGTCGAGTTCATCGTGCATTCGCCGCTGGTCGCCAGGTCAGCGCAGGCCGGGCAATTCGTGCGCGTGTTGCCGTGGGACAAGGGTGAACTCATTCCGTTGACGCTGGCCGACTGGGATGCCAAAGCCGGCACCATTTGCCTGGTGGTGCAAGCCATGGGCGCGAGCAGCATCGCCATCAACAAAATGGGTGTGGGCGATGCCTTTACCGGTATCGCCGGCCCGCTCGGCCTGCCCAGTGCATTGCACCGCTATGAAGGCCAGCAGACGGTGGTGTTCACTGCCGGTGGCCTGGGCTTGCCGCCGGTTTACCCGATCATGCGGGCGCATCTGCGCCTGGGCAACCATGTCACGCTGATTGCGGGCTTTCGCAATTCTGAGCTGCTGTTTTGGGTCAAGGCGGGCGAGCGTGTGAGCCAGCTGCAAGCCGAGTTCCCTGATTTGCTGGACGTCATTTACACCAGCAACGACGGCAGCTTTGGCGCGAAGGGTTTTGTCACGACGCCGCTCGAAGCCATGCTTAAAGATGGCATGAGCAGCCAGGGCCGAAAAATCGCAGAAGTGGTCACGATTGGCCCGCCGCTGATGATGCGTGCCGTCAGTGATATGACCAAGCCTTTTGGTGTCAAGACGGTGGCCAGCCTGAACTCGATCATGGTCGATGCCACCGGCATGTGTGGCGCCTGCATGGTGCCTGTGACCATTGACGGCAAGATGGTGCGCAAGCACGCCTGCGTTGACGGCCCTGAGCTCGACAGCCACATCATCGACTGGGACAAGTTCTTGCCGCGCTTCAACCAGTTCAAGCCGCAGGAGCAGGCCAGCAGGCTCATGCACGGCTTTGCCTGAGGTTTTTTACCGCTGCTTTCACCACGTATCATTGTCAGCATCCACATATTTTTAGAGAGTGATCTGTCATGGACTTAGGAATTGCCGGTAAATGGGCCTTGGTGTGCGGGGCCAGCAAGGGTTTGGGGTTCGGTTGTGCCCAGGCGCTGGTGCGCGAAGGCGTCCATGTGCTGCTGGTGGCCCGAGGGGCGGAGGTGCTGCAGGCATCTGCTTTAAAATTGATAGCTGATAACGCCCATTCGACGGGGGCTACAGTCCAATTTGTTGCTGAAGATATTACAACGACAGCGGGTCGGCAGGCGGTGTTCGCAGCGCGCAGCGACTTTGACATTGTGGTCACCAACGCCGGTGGCCCGCCGACCGGCGACTTTCGCGATTGGGACCGCGACGCCTGGATTCGGGCGCTGGATGCCAATATGCTGACACCGATTGAGTTGATCAAGGCCACCGTGGACGGCATGGCGGCGCGCGGCTTCGGCCGCATCATCAACATCACCTCGGGCGCCGTGAAGGCGCCGATCGACATCCTGGGTCTGTCCAACGGCGCGCGCAGCGGCTTGACCGGCTTTGTGGCCGGTGTGGCGCGCAGTGGTTTGGCGGCAAAAGGTGTCACCATCAACAATCTGCTGCCGGGTGCGTTTGACACCGACCGTCTGCAGGGGGTGATGCGGGGCGCCGCGCAAAAAACCAGCCAATCCCTGGATGTCGTCATGGCCGCACGGCGCAACACCATTCCGGCCCGGCGCTTTGGCACGGTGGAAGAATTTGGCGCCGTCTGCGCTTTCTTGTGCAGCCAGCAGGCGGGCTACATCAACGGACAAAACGTGCTGGCTGATGGTGGCGCCTATCCGGGCACTTTCTAAAGCTTTTGCCCTTCAAACGGGCGTTAGCGCGGGTTCACCGTCGTGACGATGACACCGCAATACCGCCCACGATCAGGATGACCCCGGCGCTTGCAGTGGCAGCACACAAGCAATCGCCCGGCATTTCATGGCAACATGCGGGACCCTTCCATTTCTGGAGACCCCTTATGACCCCCATCCCTTCCCGCGCCATCCGTATTGACCAGCACGGCGGCCCCGAGCAACTCAAACTGGTGAATGTCACGGTGGGCGAACCCGGCCCGGGTGAAATCCGCATCCGGCACCACGCGGTCGGCCTGAATTTTATTGACGTCTATCAGCGCAGCGGCCTGTACGCCTTGCCCATGCCGCTGCAACTGGGCATGGAAGCCGCGGGTGTGGTGGAGGCGGTCGGGGCCGGTGTGACGCACCTGCGGGTGGGCGACCGTGCCGCCTACGCTTCACAACCGCCCGGCAGCTACTGCGAGCTGCGCGTGATGCCCGCCAAATGTGTCTGCCAGCTGCCCGCTGCCCTCTCGTTTGAGACCGGTGCCGCCATGATGCTCAAGGGCTTGACGGCGCAGTATCTGCTCAAGCGCACCCAGCCGCAGGGCGGATTGCAGGCGGGCGACTTTGTGCTGTTTCACGCCGCCGCCGGTGGCGTTGGGCTGATCGCCTGCCAGTGGGCCAAAGCCATGGGCCTGCAACTGATTGGCACGGCCGGGTCGGATGCCAAATGCGCACTGGCCAAGGCGCAGGGGGCGGCCTATGTCATCAATTACGCCACGGAAGATTTTTTGAGCCGGGTGAAAGAAATTACCGCGGGCCAAGGCGTCAAGGTGGTGTACGACTCGGTCGGCAAAGACACCTGGGACAAATCGCTGGACTGTCTGGCGCCGTTGGGCTTGATGGCCAGTTTTGGCAATGCCTCGGGGCCGGTGGCACCGTTTTCACCGGCCATTCTGGGCCCCAAAGGCTCGCTGTATGTGACGCGGCAGACCTTGTTTACCCACATCGCCACGCGCGAAAGCACGCAGGCCATGGCGGATGATTTGTTTGCTGCGGTGACATCCGGCCAGGTCACGATTCGCATCGACCAGCGCTACAAGCTGGAAGACGTGCAGCAGGCGCACCGCGATCTGGAAGCGCGCAAGACCACCGGCTGCACGGTGTTGACGCTTTGATATTTTTTTAGATCAAATCTGGCGCCAGCCCTTGCTGAATAAGCGGGTGGTGCTATCAAAAATTATAAAGACGGGTCAGCGCCCGCGCCGTACGCGCAGCAGTTCGTCCAGAACCAGACAGGCGGCACCCACGGTGATGGCGCTGTCGGCCACGTTGAACGCCGGAAAATGCCAGCTGCGCCAGTGAAAGTCCAGAAAGTCGATCACGTAGCCATACAACACGCGGTCAATCACGTTGCCCAGGGCGCCGCCCAGAATGCAGGCCATGGCAAAGGCAAACAACTTTTGTCCGGCGTGAGACTTGAGCAGCCACAGAATCAGGGCCGCGGCCAGCACGCCCACGACGGTAAAGAACCAACGCTGCCAACCCGACGCACCGGCCAGAAACGAGAACGCCGCGCCGCTGTTGTGCACCCGCACCACATTGAAGAAGCTGGTGACGTAGCTGCTGTCACCCAACTGGTAGAAACCAAGGATCATGACCTTGGTGAACTGGTCAGCCATCAGGAGGAGGGTGGCCAGGCCCAGCCACTGCAGCATGCCGGTCGAGCGGGTCGAGCCCGCCGAGAAAGTGCGCCGTGCCATCAGGCAAACCCCCGCTCTTCGCCGACGCCATACAGGTTGCTGCTGCAGCGGCCACACAGGGTGGGGTGGGCAGCGTCAGTACCGATGTCGTCACGGTAATGCCAGCAGCGCTCACACTTTATGTCATTTGAGGCGCTAGCCCTTATGGATAGTGCGTCGCCAGCTATTAATTCAATAGCGGAGGTGATAAAGACGAATTTCAAGTCCTGGCCCAGGCTGGCCAGCAGCGCGTGGTCGTCGCGGTTCACGGTAAGGACCACTTCGGCTTGCAGTGAGGAACCGACCTGGCCGTCAGCGCGCAGGGTCTCGATCTCTTTGTTGACCGCCTCGCGCAGTTCGCGGATACGAGCCCATTTGGCCAGCAAGGCAGTGTCGGGCGCGGCAAGCTCGACGTAGCGGTCCATGAAGATCGATTCCTGGGTGGCGGCCGGCGTTTTGCCCGCCGCACCCAACACGCCCCAGGCTTCTTCCGCGGTAAAACTCAAAAATGGCGCCATCCAGCGCAGCATGGCCTGGGTGATTTGCCACAGTGCGGTCTGGGCGCTGCGCCGCGCCAAGGATTTGGGCGCGGTGGTGTAGAGCCGGTCTTTCAGCACGTCGAGGTAGAACGAGCCCAAGTCTTCCGAACAGTAAATCTGCAGCTTCGCCACCACCGGGTGGAATTCATAAACTTCAAAATGCGCCAGGATGTCGGCCTGCAACTGGGCGGCGCGGGCGAGGGCGTAGCGGTCAATTTCGAGCATCTGATCCAGCGGCACGCGATCCACCGCCGGGTCAAAGTCTTGGGTGTTGGCCAGCAAAAATTTCAAGGTGTTGCGGATGCGGCGGTAGGTGTCGACCACACGCGCCAGGATTTTGTCGTCCCCCGCGATGTCGCCCGAGTAGTCGCTGGCCGCGACCCACAGGCGGATGATTTCGGCGCCGAGCTTCTTCGACGTTTCTTGCGGATCAACGCCGTTGCCAGCGCTCTTGCTCATCTTGTGGCCCTTGCTGTCCACGGTGAAGCCGTGCGTCAGGATGCCCTTGTAGGGCGCGCGGCCGTACATGGCGCAGGCCGTCAGGAGCGAGGAGTGGAACCAGCCGCGGTGCTGGTCGTGGCCTTCCAGGTACAAATCAGTTTCCGGGCCAACGGGGTGGCCGCTGTCGGGATGCGAGCCCTTGAGTACCGTGGTGTGCGTGGTGCCGGAATCAAACCAGACTTCCAGAATGTCGCTGCTCTTGGTGTACTGCTCGGCGTCCTGCGCGCCCAGGATGGATTCGGTCGTGGCCTTGCTCCAGGCTTCGATGCCGTCTTGTTCCACCATGCTGGCGGCAATGTCCAGAATCTCCATGGTGCGCGGGTGCAGCTCACCACTGTCTTTGTGCAGAAAGAAAGGCAGCGGCACGCCCCAGCTGCGCTGTCTGGAGATGCACCAGTCGGGCCGCCCTGCAATCATGTCGCGCAGGCGGGCCTTGCCGTTTTCGGGGTAGAACGCGGTTTCTTCAATCGCGTCCAGTGCCAATTGGCGCAGCGACTTGGGCGCTTTGTCTTTGGTGAAAACACCAACGCCATCGTCCATGCGAATGAACCACTGGGCGGCGGCGCGGTAGATCACCGGCGTCTTGTGGCGCCAGCAGTGCGGGTAGCTGTGCACGATGTTCTCGGTGGCAAACAGACGGCCCGCGTCACGCAACGCATCGATGATGAGCGGGCAGGCTTTCCAGATGTGCTGGCCGCCAAACAGCGGCAGCTCGGGCGCATACGCGCCGTTGCCTTGCACCGGGTTCAGGATGGCATCAATGGCCATGCCGTGCGCCACGCAACTGTTGAAATCCTCCACCCCATAAGCGGGTGAGGAGTGAACCAGGCCGGTGCCGTCTTCAGCGCTGACATAGTCGGCCAGATAGACCGGACTGAAGCGGTCATAGCCGGCATCGACATGGGCCAAGGGGTGTTTGAAGTTGATGCCCGCCAGCGCCTTGCCGTTGGCCGTGGCCAGCACGGTGCCGCTCAAGCCGAAGCGTTCCAGGCACTTCGGCACCAAATCCTGCGCCAACACCAGCAGGCCGCGTTCTGTATCCACCAGCGCGTAGGTGAGTTCCGGGTGGGCGTTGAGCGCCTGATTGGCCGGAATGGTCCAGGCGGTGGTGGTCCAGATCACGGCGAAGATGGGCTTATCTGAGCACTGATCCGTTCGGGCTGAGCCTGTCGAAGCTGACCCGGACCCTTCGACGGGCTCAGGGCGAACGGCCAAATCGAAGGCAGTCAGGAGTCTGGCGGGCTCGGCGCACAAAAAACCCACGTCCAGTGTTTGCGATTTTTTGTCGGCGTATTCGATCTCGAACTCGGCCAAGGATGAGCCGCAGTCAAAACACCAGTACACCGGTTTCAAACCCCGGTAGACAAAGCCGCGTTCAATGACGCGCTTGAAGGCCCGAATCTCATCGGCTTCGTTCTTGAAGTCCATGGTGCGGTAGGGGTGGTCCCAGTCGCCCAAAACGCCCAGGCGTTTGAAGTCTTCGCGCTGCAGGTCGATCTGTTCGGTGGCATAGGCGCGGCTTTTGGCCTGCATCTCATCGCGCGCCAGCTTGCGGCCATATTTCTTTTCAATCGCGTTTTCAATCGGCAGGCCGTGGCAGTCCCAGCCCGGGATGTAGGCCGCGTCCATGCCTTTGAGCTGGCGCGCCTTGACGATCATGTCTTTCAGAATTTTGTTGACGGCGTGGCCCATGTGGATCTGGCCGTTGGCATAGGGCGGGCCGTCGTGCAGCACAAATTTGGGGGCACCGCAGCGGGCAGCGCGCAGTTTTTGGTAAATACCTTTGTCTTCCCATTGCTTGACCCAGCCCGGCTCGCGCTTGGGCAGGTCACCGCGCATCGGGAACGGCGTGTCGGGCAAATTCAGGGTGCCGCGGTAGTCGGGCTTGACGGCCTGGCTTGAAGTGGAAGTGACGGGCGGAGTGGTGTTGGTGGTCATGGTGGCGCTATTTTGAAAAGTACGCACGCGCATCAAGGCAATCCTGTGTGATGCCGGCGGTGAGGGCGTCCAAAGAGTCGTACTTCAGCTCGTCGTGCAGCTTATGAAGAAGTTCTACCCGGATAATTTTACCGTAGGCCCCCTCGGGCCCCAGGTGGGCGGGCCAGTCCAGGCAATGGGTTTCCAGCAGCACCCGGCCGCCATTCACATCGCGCGGGTCCAGCGACGGCCGAATGCCCATGTTGGCCACGCCTGCCAGCGGCGCCGGGCTCAGGCCATGCACCAGCACCGCAAAAATGCCGCTGGCGGCGGGCTTCCAGTGGGCAAAGCGCAGGTTCAGGGTTCTGAAGCCCAGCGCCCGCCCCAGCTTGCGGCCATGCACCACGTGGCCCGAGATGCGATACGGCCGGCCCAACAGGCGTGCCACATCCTGCAAGCGGCCCTGGCCCAGTGCGTCGCGCACGGCCGAGCTTGACACCCGCAGGCCATGCACTTCGTAACTGTTCATGCGGGCCACGTCGAAGCCTTGGGCCACGCCGGCGGCATCGAGCAGGGCGTAGTCGCCCGCGCGCCTGGCGCCAAAACGAAAGTCATCGCCCACCAGGACGTATTTCGCTCCCAGTCCCTTGACCAGCACCTGGTCGATGAAGGCCTGCGGCGACAGGCCGGCCAGGCGCGCGTCAAACGGCAGAATCACGGTCTGGTCAACGCCACTCAGGGCCAGATCGGCCAGCTTGTCGCGCAGCGTACCGATGCGGGCCGGTGCCAGATCAGGCTGGTGGCTGGCTGCGGCAAAGTAGTCGCGCGGATGGGGCTCGAAGGTCATCGCGCAGCTGGGCACGCTGCGCTGCTGGGCCTCGCCTTTGAGCAGCGCCAGCATGGCCTGGTGGCCCCGGTGCACGCCGTCAAAATTGCCGATTGTCAGGGCGCAGGCCTGGGCCACGTCGGGATGGTGAAAACCGCGGAAAACCTTCATTGGAGTGGTATTGTTTTAATAGCAACCTGCGCAGATCGCTCAAGCGCTGGCAGTCAATTTGACACATAAAGAGGGTATATTGTGTCCTAGCGGCCGGGAAAAACTTCTCGTCCTGCCAGAGACGGTTGCATTTCGTGTCAATGGATCTATCCAGGAGGCGTGTTTTGAAAGTCTTGAAGCTGTCAGCCCAGGGGCTGCCCCAATCGTGGATTACGCTGGAGCAGGCGGTGATCCATTACGCCGCTGCCGAGGTGCGCTGGGAAATGGGCGCGCAAGTGGCCGTGTTTCATGGTGGTCTCAACGCGTTGACCGGCGTGCAGTCCGTCATCACGGTCAACAGCATCATCGGCACCAAGGGCGTGTCCAGCATCAATCCCTTTCACCTCAAGCCCGGTCTGACCAATGCCAAATTGTTTGCGCGGGACCGCCAGCTCTGCGCCTATTGCGGTGAACAGTTTGATGAAGAAACGCTGACGCGCGAGCACATCATCCCGTTCGCGCAAAACGGCATCGACAGCTGGATGAATGTGGTCACCGCCTGCCGCCCCTGCAATCACCGCAAGAGCCATCGCACGCCCGAGCAGGCTGGCATGCCGCTGCTCTACGCGCCTTATGTACCCAGCCTGTGGGAAGACTTCATTCTGCGCAACCGCCGCATTCTGGTCGATCAGATGGAGTTTTTGATGGCGCATGTGCCCAAATCCTCGCGGTTGCTGGCCTGAGCATTTTGTCGGTCCTGAGCTTGACTTGGGTGGGTTTTTGGCTTTTTGATAGGGTAGATCAGGCTTGAGTCTGACAGGGAGAAATAAATGAATTTTCAAACAGTCCATGGGGGTGCTGCACCCTTGAGCTTGATTCTGGTGGGCAGCTGCCTGAGCAATTTGGGGGCTGCAACGCTTGACCCGCCGACGGCGCTTCTGACAACCGCCAGCGCGCAGCCCGCGCTCATGCACGCCAGGTGGTGGCAAGGCGGCCAGGCGCCCAGTGCTTTTCTGGTCAGTGAAAAGCTGGACGGCGTGCGGGCTTTTTGGGACGGTCAAGGTCTGCGTTTTCGCAGCGGGCGGCCGATCACGGCACCTGACTGGTTCACCGCCAGCCTGCCCAAGACGGCACTGGACGGCGAGCTGTGGCTGGGGCGCGGTCGCTTTGATGAGCTTTCCGGCATCGTGCGCCATCGCGTTCCGGTGGAGGCCGACTGGCGTGCGGTGCGTTACATGATTTTCGACTTGCCCGGCGCCACCGACGCTTTTGCCGACCGTGCCCGGCAGATCAATCAGCTGGCGCTGGAGGCCCGCCCGCCCTGGCTGCAAGCGGTGGCCCAACAACGCGTGCCGGACGCCGCCGCGCTGCAGAACTTGTTGACGCAGACGGTGAACGCCGGCGGTGAAGGGCTGGTCTTGCACCGCGCCAATGCCCTCTGGTCACCGGGGCGCAGCGACGCGCTGCTGAAACTCAAGCCCGTGCCCGACGAAGAGGCGCGCGTCGTGGCGCACTTGCCCGGCAAAGGCCGCCATCAAGGGCGCATGGGTGCCTTGTTGCTGGAGCTGTCCAGTGGGCAGCGCTTTGCCTTGGGTACCGGTTTCACCGACGCTCAGCGCGCTGACCCACCCTCGGTGGGCACCGTGGTGACGTACCGCTACCGCGACCGCACGCCCAAGGGTTTGCCAAAATTTGCGTCATTTTTAAGGGTGCGGTCAGTGGAATAGTCAGCTTGGCATCGGGCGCAGGTGACGGCGGGTGACCGGGTGAATCTGCACATTACAATTCTGGCCTCACCGGGGGTGTCCGTCGCAAGATGGACTGAGAAATACCCCACTCACCTGATCTGGATCATGCCAGCGTAGGGAGCGTGAAGGTCGGAGGTCTGCTGGTCATCATCTGCCGGTCTTGCCTTTTGCCCAGCGCTTGTTGTGCTGGCGCACTGAAAGGCCTTGCCATGAATCGTCGTCTTTTCGCTTTAGCGGCCGTTGCGCTGGCTGCTTTTTCGGTGTCAACCCAAGCCCTGGCGGGTGATGAATTGCGCGTGATGGTGCACAGTTCTTTTTCACTGCCCAAGCCCTTGCTGGTGCAGTTTGAAAAACAAAACGGTATCAAACTGGTCATCATCAAGGGCGGTGATGCCGGTGAAATGCTCAACAAGCTGATCTTGACCCGGGCTCACCCGATAGCCGACGTGGTTTTTGGCATTGACAACACGCTGGTGGGCAAGGCGCTGGCTGCTGGCGTGCTGGAGCCCACGCTGCCCCAGACCCAAGATGCGCCCGATGCCATCCTGGGGGCGGGGCTGGCATCGGTGGACTATGGTTTTGTGACCTTGAATTACGACAAAGCTGCGGTCGCCAAAAGCGGCATGGCGTTGCCCAAGACCTTGCAGGATTTAACGCTGCCCGCTTACAAGAACTGGTTGGTGACACCCAACCCAGCCACCAGCAGCACCGGCTATGCCTTCATGTTGGCGACTGTTTCTGCCCTGGGCGAAGAGTCCGCCTTTGCCTGGTGGGCACAAATGCGCAGCAATGGCCTCAAGGTGGTCAAGGGTTGGAGCGAGGCTTATTACACCGACTTTGCACGCAACAAAGGTGCCTACCCGCTGGTGGTGAGTTACGCCACCAGCCCGGCGGCCGAGGTGTTTTACAGCAAAGAAAAAATCTCCGAGTCGCCCACCGCCAGCCTGAACCTCAAGGGTGGTGTGTTCCGCCAGGTGGAAGGTGTGGGCCTGGTCCAAGGCGGTGATCAGCGCGCCGCTGGACTGAAGTTTGTGGACTTCATGCGCTCTGCCCCGGTGCAAGAAGCCCTGCAGACGGCAATGTGGATGTACCCGGCGCAGGCTAAAACCCCGCTGGTCGAGGTGATGCGCCACGCCGCCGAGCCCACCGAGTTTGAGGCCCCAGCCCGGCAAGTGGTGGCTGACCAGGGTGCTCAGTGGGTCGCGCGCTGGACCAAAGTGGTGCTCAAGTAGCGCGGCCATCCATGTCATCCGTCTTCTTGACTGACTGGTTGCGTCATCGAGTTTGGCTTGGGTTGTTGCCCGCGGCGGCGTTGCTGGTGCTGCTGATTGCGCCGCTGGGGCGGCTGGTGTTGGCCGGGTGGGCGGGTGATGCAAATTTGTCCGGCGCAGCTTCGGAACCGATGGGGTCGCTCTGGTCGCCCTGGCAAGACGATTACCTGCGCTGGCGCGTGCTCTGGTCGTTGGCGCAAGCAGGCCTCACCTGTGTGCTGGCATTCACATTGGGCCTGCCGCTGGCCTGGGTGCTGGCGCGTTTTGAGTTTGCGGCGCGCACGCTGGTGCTGCGCTTATTGATGCTGCCGTTTGTGGTGCCCACCTTGGTGGCGGCTTTGGGTGTATTGGCGCTGTGGGGGCCGCAGGGCGTGCTCAGTGGCTGGCTCGGCGTCAACCTGCAAGATACGCCCTGGCTGCTGCTGTACGGCAATCTTTTTTTTAACCTGTGTCTGGTGGTACGCGCCGGGGTGGATGCGCTTGGCCAAGTCAATGCGCGCCAGGTCGCCGCTGCCCGATCTTTGGGGGCCACGCCGTGGCGCGCGTTTTGGCGGGTCGAGTGGCCGTCGATTGCCCCGTGGCTGATGTCGAGCTTGTGCCTGGTTTTTTTGTATTGCTTTGCCGGCTTTGGCCTGGCCCTGGTGCTGGGCGGGCAGCGCTATGCCACGGTCGAGGTCGAGATTTACACCTTGGTGGCGCATGAGTTGCAACTGGGCCAAGCCAGTGTGCTGGCGCTGTGGATGCTGCTGCTGACGGGCGCCGTGGCTCTGATCTATGCCGTGCTTGAGAAACGCTTGGGCGCGCCCAGTCGTGTCGAACCTGTGGAGCGTCATAGGCCCCAGGGCCTGGCGCAATGGCTCTCCGTGCTGGGCGCGCTCGGGGTGCTGTTTGTGATTTGTGCACTGCCGATTCTGGCGATTGTCTGGCGCGCGCTGGAGGCAGGCTGGGCCACTTGGGTCGCGGTATGGGATGCAGAGGTGGGTGCGGCTCTTTGGAATACCTTGCGCTTTTCTGCGCTGGCCTTGGCTGTGGCGACGCTGCTGGGCGTGTTGCACGCGCTGGCAGCCCAGCGCTCGGTGCTCTGGCGCGCCGCGGCGTTTTTGCCCTTTGTCGTGTCTCCTGTCACGGTGGCTTTTGGTTTGTTGCTGCTGTACCCGGGCTGGACAGCCAGTTTGCCTTTGCTGTTGGCGGCCTATGCGGTGCTTGCGTATCCGTTTGTCGCCAAATCCTTGTCAGCGGGTTTGGACAGTTTGCCGCCCCACTTGCTGCACGCTGCCCGTACGCTGGGGGCCAGCCCGCAGCGTGCCTTTTGGCGCGTCACCTTGCCGCTGTTGCGTCCCGCTTTGCGCCGGGGGATGGCGTTTGCGGCCGCCACGGCTTTGGGTGAATTTGCGGTGACGCTATTTTTGTCGCGCCCCGAATGGACCACGCTCACGACCTTGATTTACCAGCGTCTGGGACACCCGGGGGCGAGTCGTCTGGATGAAGCTTTCGTTCTGGCCTGCGTGTTAATGCTATTGGCGTTACTGGCGTTTCTACTGATTGAATGGCCGGTCGCTGATCGCCATGAGCGAAGGCGGTCACTCACAAGCGTGGGGGCGTTGCGCCATGCTTGAGCTGCGCCAAATCAGTCAAAACTATGGCGCTCGGGTCTTGCTGCAAGATATCGACTTGCAAGTTGCTGCGGGTGAAATTGTGGCCTTGCTGGGGCCTTCAGGCAGCGGCAAAAGCACGTTGCTGAACATTGTGGCGGGCTTGCAGCCGCCACTTCATGGCAGTGTCTGGTTTGACGGCCAGGACATCACGCGGCTGGCGCCCGAGCGACGCGGCTTTGCGCTGATGTTCCAGGACTTTGCGCTGTTTCCGCACCTGAACGTGCTTGATAACGTCGCTTTCGGTTTGGTGGAGCAGCGCTTGTCCAAGTCGGACGCGCGCGCGCGGGCCGCGCAGATGCTGGAGCGCTTTGGCTTGCGCGCCCACGCCGGGCACAAGGTGTGGACGCTCTCGGGCGGTGAGCAGCAGCGCGTCGCGCTGGCCCGTGCCCTGATCACGAGTCCGCGTGCACTGCTGCTGGACGAGCCGTTTTCGGCCCTGGATGCCGAGTTGCGCCAGGGCTTGCGCGAAGAGTTTTGCCAGCATATTGCGGCGGCCGGTATGGCGACGCTGCTGGTGACTCACGACGAAGCCGAGGCCCGTGCCATGGCCGCACGCGGCGTGCGACTGGTGGCCGGGCAATTGCAGGCCTGGTGGTAGCGCCTTGAAACAAACCCTGGCTCAAAAAACTACAATATTGCCATGCTAGACCTCACCACCCTCCGAAAAGATATCGACTCGGTCATCGACCGCCTCGAAACCCGCAAAACACCGCAAGCCTTTCTCAATGTGGACGTCTTCAAAACGCTGGAGACCGAGCGCAAGACGATTCAAATGCGCACCGAAGAGCTGCAAGGCAAACGCAATGCTTTGAGCAAACAGATTGGCCAGCTCAAGTCCCAGGGCCCGGCCGCGCAGGCGCAGGTAGAGGCGGTGATGGCCGAGGTGGCCGGTTTGAAGGCTGAACTGGAAGCCTCCGCCAGCCGGCTGGAGCAAATTCAGCTTGACTTGCAGGCGCTGCTGCTGGGGGTGCCCAACTTGCCGCACGAGAGCGTGCCGCTAGGCGCGGATGAGCATGGCAATGTGCTGGTGCGCAGCTGGAGTCCTGACGGCAAGGCACCAAAAACCTTTGATTTTGAAGTGAAAGACCATGTTGATCTTGGCATGCCACTGGGGCTCGACTTTGAGCTGGGCGTGAAACTCACCGGGGCGCGTTTCACGGTCATGAAAGGCCCGATTGCCCGACTGCACCGGGCGCTGTCGCAGTTCATGCTGGACGTGCAAACCCAGGAACACGGCTACATCGAGTGTTACACGCCCTACATCGTCAATGCGCAAAGCATGCGCGGCACCGGTCAGTTGCCCAAGTTTGAAGCCGACTTGTTTGCCGCCAAAAAAGGCGGACAAGAGGGTGAAGCAGCCACTGACAATGCGGCGCTGTACCTGATTCCCACCAGTGAAGTGCCCCTGACCAACTTTGTGCGTGATGAAGTCCTGGCGGAAGCGGCCTTGCCGATCAAACTCACTGCCCACACGCCGTGCTTTCGCTCCGAGGCGGGCAGCGCCGGGCGCGACACGCGGGGCCTGATCCGCCAGCATCAGTTCGACAAGGTCGAGATGGTGCAGATCGTGCACCCGGACCAGAGCTACGAGACGCTGGAAGTCATGGTCGGCCACGCCGAAGCTATTCTGCAAAAACTGAATCTGCCCTACCGCGTGATGAGTCTGTGCACCGGCGACATGGGTTTTAGTGCCGCTAAAACTTACGATCTGGAAGTCTGGCTACCGGCGCAAAACACCTACCGTGAAATCAGCTCGGTATCCAACTGTGAAGCCTTCCAGGCACGCCGCCTGCAAGCGCGCTTCAAGAACGCACAGGGCAAGAACGAACTGGTGCACACCCTCAATGGCTCGGGCCTGGCCGTGGGGCGCGCACTGGTCGCGGTGCTGGAAAACTACCAGAATGCCGATGGCTCGATCACGGTGCCACAGGTTTTGCGGCCTTACATGAGCGGTCAACAAGTGTTGGGTGCCACCACCCTGAATGACATGACCATGTAGCTCGCCCTGATCATCCAGTTACTTCTGCTCACCGGCGGTCTGATATTGAGCTTGTCATGGATCGAAAGATCAAGTCGCCGGAGTCATCTCATGCCATGGCCCTGGGTAGCGAACCGTCATCGGCGCGACGTGTTCGGGCGCGCTGCACCAGCACGGTGATCAGCAGCGCGGCGGCGGCCGAGCCGGTCATCACCGGCGACGACAAGAGCATCTCGGCCAAGCCGTCGATGGCCTGGACGCTCACTTGCTGGACATGATTGACCAGCGTGATGATGTCGCTGGCTTGCACGTTCTGTGCATCCTCAAGTTGAACGTGCAGGTCCGGCCACCCACTGCGAAAGCGAATCTTCGCGAAGATGCCGTTGGCGATGGCGACGAGCGAAAGTACGCCCAAAGGACGCAGCAGATGCTCCAGCAGGCGACTGCGCTCGGCGGGGGGTGCGTACTCATAAACCTGACCTACCAGTTGTGCAATGGTGATTTCGGACACCTGGCACGTTACTTTTTCTGAAGGGGGTCCCTCGGTTGCAGGGTTGTGATTCATGGCGGGAGGCTCCTAAGGACAAGACCCGCAGCCCGTTGTGGGCGAGGCGGGTGCACTTTGAAAACACCTTGGCAACCTCTTGCTGCCAAGCAGAGTTGTCAGGATAAACCAGTGTGTGCTACCCACATGTTTCAATTTGATGTCCAAATGCGACAGCGTGTAAAGCTGGACAACAGATCACCTACCGAGCCCGCACGCCAGCCACCGCGCCGACTGACTTCTCCGTCCCTGCCTCGTCTTTAGCCCGGCTTTGACCAGCCCCTGGCGGGGGAGCTGTTCAAAGATGGGTGGGCTCCCGCCTTAACGAGCTAAGCCCTTGCCGTGCGCCGCGTTGGCCACGGCCAGTGCCGTCATGTTGACGACGCGCCGGACTGTCGCGGATGGCGTGAGCACATGCGCCGAGGCGGCTGCGCCCAGCAAGATGGGGCCGACGGTGACGCCGTTGCCGCCTGTGACCTTGAGCACATTGAACAGGATGTTGGCGGCGTCCAGGTTGGGGCAGATCAGCACATTGGCCTCGCCATGGAACTTGCTGTCCATCAGGGCCGCATCACGCATGTCCTCCGACAAAGCGGCATCGCCGTGCAATTCGCCATCAGACTCGACATCGGGCGCCAGCTTGCAGAAAAACTCATGGGCCAAGCGCATTTTGACGGCGGACTTGCGGTTGGAGGAGCCGTACATGGAGTGCGACAGGAACGCCACTTTGGGCGGCAAGCCAAAACGCCGGACTTCATCGGCCGCCATCACAGCGATGCGGGCCAACTGTTCGGCGTCGGGGTCTTCATTGACGAAGGTGTCCGCAATAAAGAGCGTGCGCTTGTCCAGCATCAGCGCGTTCAAGGTGGCAAACCCTGAAGCACCTTCTTTAGCGCCGATCACGTCACGGATGTGTTCCAGATGCACGTCAAAACGTCCCAACAGCCCACACAACATGGCATCGGCATCACCGAGCTTGAGCATCAAGGCGGCAATGGTGGTGCTGGAGCGGCGCACGGCGGCCTTGGCGGCGTCGATGGAGACCCCGCGGCGCCCCATCAGCCGATGGTAAGTCTCCCAGTATTGGCGAAAGCGCGGGTCATCTTCCGGGTTGACGCATTCCACATCAACACCGAGGCGCAGACGCAGGCCGGCCTTGATCAAGCGTGTCTCAATCACCGCCGGGCGCCCGATCAGGATCGGCCGGGCCAGCCCCTCATCGACCACCACCTGCACTGCGCGCAGCACCCGTTCGTCTTCGCCCTCAGCATAGGCCACCCGTTTGGCTTGAATTGGCACGGCCTTGGCGGCGCCGAATACCGGGCGCATGATCATGCTGGTTTGATAAACAAAGCGCGACAACTGCTGGCGGTAGGCCTCCATGTCCTTGATGGGGCGGGTGGCTACGCCGGACTCTTCGGCCGCTTTGGCCACGGCGGGTGCAATGCGCAGGATCAGGCGCGAATCAAAGGGCGTGGGAATCAGGTATTCGGAGCCAAACACCAGCTCTTTGCCGGCATAGGCATTGGCCACTTCTTCGCTGATGTCGTCCTTGGCCAGGTCGGCGATCTGGCGCACGCAGGCCAATTTCATGGCCTCGGTGATCTTGGTGGCGCCGCAGTCCAGCGCCCCTCTGAAAATATAGGGAAAACACAGGACGTTGTTGACCTGGTTGGGGTAATCCGAGCGCCCCGTGGCGATGATGCAATCCGGCCGCACGGCCTTGGCCAGTTCAGGACGAATTTCGGGCTCCGGGTTGGCCAGCGCCAAAATAACCGGGCTCCGGGCCATGGTTTTCACCATCTCCTGGGTCAGCACACCGGCGGCCGAGCAGCCAAGAAAGACATCGGCACCGTCTACCACATCGGCCAGCGTGCGCAGTTCGGTTTTTTGCGCAAAGCGTGCCTTGGATTCGTCAAAGCCGCCGGGCCGGCCTTCATAAACCAGGCCTTTGGAATCGCACACGAAAACATTTTCACGCCGCACCCCCAGGCCCACCATCACGTCCAGGCAGGCCAAGGCGGCGGCACCGGCGCCGGAGACGGCAATTCTGACCTCGTCAATGCGCTTGTCGACCAACTCCAGTCCGTTGAGCAGGGCGGCACTTGAAATGATGGCCGTGCCGTGCTGGTCGTCATGAAACAGCGGTATGTTCATGCGTTCGCGCAGTTTCTTTTCGATGTAGAAGCACTCGGGCGCCTTGATATCTTCAAGGTTGATGCCGCCCAGCGTGGGTTCCATGGCCGCAATGATGTCGATCAGTTTGTCCGGGTCGCGCTCGTCGAGTTCGATGTCAAACACGTCAATGCCGGCAAATTTCTTGAACAGGCAGCCTTTGCCTTCCATCACGGGCTTGGAAGCCAGCGGCCCAATGTCACCCAGGCCCAACACCGCCGTGCCGTTGGTGATGACGCCCACCAAATTGCCGCGTGAGGTGTATTCGTTGACCAGGGAGGGGTCGGCCTCAATGTCCAGACACGGATAGGCCACACCTGGGGAATAAGCCAACGACAAATCACGCTGATTGGACAGCGGCTTGCTCGGCGTGACTGATATCTTCCCGCGCGTCGGGTTGCGGTGATAGTCGCGGGCCGCTTCGCGCAGGGCATGTTCAGCGGGGGAAAGTTCTTGGGTCATGTTATTTTCCTGTTTTGATCAGCATGAGCTCAACGCTCAATCAACATCCTAATCCGAAACTGGCACGTTTCCCAAAGCGTGCGCTACTCCTTTGATCGCGCGCAGGAAATCAGTGGGAATAGTTGAAGACAGAGCTCGCTCGCTGCGCGTAGCTGCGGTCTGTCCCGCAAAGTTGGGAGTTTTTAGAGTTGACCCTCGGTCAGGGTGTCGAGCTGAAAGCGGCCGCTTTTGTCCCAGAGCCAGGTGTCGGTGTAAGTCACGCGGCCCAGGCGAACGGGGGTCGGAAAGGGCGCAGCCTGGTGGACCGTTCGCTCGATCTCGGCGATCACTTCAGGCGCATGCTTGGGCGGGCGCAGCCAGTGGGTGCCGGTGACCCGGCCTTGGCCATCGACCTCAACTTCCAGCACGCCGATGGCGTATAGCAAGGGCGGCAACGGGCCCTGAAATACGCGCTCGGCATTTTTTCCATAAATGTGAGTGGCCGCATCGCGACGATAGGCCCGGGGACTGGTGGCGCCAGAAACGGCGGGCAAGGTGGGCGCGGCAGGGCGGCTGGCAACCGGTGGCGACGCCCCAGGCGCAGGCGTTTGCATTGGCGGTACCAGTCCCGTGTTGGATGTGCAGCTCGCCATGATGGCGGCCACACTTGTGGCGGTGCTTGCCAGCAGCGTGGTGCGACTCTTGGGATTTTGATTCATGGCGCTTTTCCGGTGTGAGCAGGGGTTTTGCAGTTTCTCATTATGAGCGTCGGCCACGGCGCAAGCGTCGAGGTCGCGCCATCTGGGTGTGGTGTTGGCGAGTGTGGCACGGAGGGTCGCGCTGGTCGCGATGCTCATCTGGGGCAAGTCGGAGTTCCCTCAGGCTGATCGCAATGACACTACTAATTTAATAGCATACTGCCCTTATTGAAAAAGGGCTAGCGGCAAAAATGACTATAATTTTTGCAAGTTATCCTGACTCGGCGCTGCTACCTCTGACATGGCGAAAAAGTGCCGATGAAGAATATTTGACATGATTCGCGCCAAAGCGTCGATGCCTACCGCAAGTTTTTCAACTACCTGCTCTAGAGATCGCGCACACTCGGTAGCAACCAGGAGTTAGCAGTGACGAATTCAACCTTAGCGCGGCCAAACCTCGAAGAACCAGAGACAGGAACCATGGAGCCGGTCGAGCCCGCCCGTGTGTTACTGCACATGCCGGTAGATGTGCGCAGCGTTTCGCTGGTGGTGCTGGCCACGCTGGCCAGCGTTTTTGTGTTGCGCTGGGCTAGCGCAGTTTTTATTCCAGTGATGGTCGGCTTGCTTTTCAGTTATGCACTGTCACCGGTGGTGGACTGGCTGCAGTTGCGCCGGATTCCCCGGGCATTGAGCGCAGCCGTGCTGATACTGGGCATTCTCAGTGGCCTCGGAGCAGGCGCGTATTCTTTGAGCGATGACGCGAGCAAACTGGTCGAATTGCTCCCCGCGGCCGCGCAAAAACTGCACGATTCAGTTCGATCCCAGTCGGGCAGGCCGAACAACACGCTAACCACAGTGCAAAGGGCGGCCGCTCAAATCGAACAAGCGGCCGATGAGTCGACCCAGGCCGCACCGGTGAACCGGAGCGTCCAACGGGTGCAGATTGAAAAGCCGAGGTTCGACATCAAGGACCATTTGTGGAGCGGCACCATGGGACTGCTGGGGATGCTGGGCCAGATCGGGATGGTGGCGCTAATTACTTTCTTTCTGATGGCTTCGGGTGACAGCTTCCGGCGCAAACTGATCAAACTTACCGGGCCTACGCTGAGCCGGAAAAAAATCACGTTGCAGGCGCTCAATCAAATTTACGACCAGATCCAACGCTACATGCTGGTCCAGTTGTTCACCAGCGTCCTGGTGGGATTGGCCACTTGGTTGAGCTTCTGGGCACTCGGTCTGGAGCACGCGGCGGTCTGGGGCGTAGCCGCAGGTGTGCTCGATCTGGTTCCTTATGTCGGTAGCGTTGTCATCGCGACGGGTTCAGCGCTGGTGAGCTTTCTGCAGTTCGGCACGCTGGAGATGGCCGCCATGGTGAGCGGGATTTCATTGGTGATTCATGCGATTGAGGCTTTTCTGCTGACCCCTTGGCTGACCAGTCGCACCAACAAGATGAATCCGGTTGCAATTTTTGTCGGGGTGCTGGCCTGGGGCTGGCTCTGGGGCATTTGGGGACTTTTGCTAGGGGTGCCGATTCTGGTGATCATCAAGGCTGTCTGCGACCGAATTGATGATCTGAAGCCGGTCGGTGAGTTTCTAGGCGCCTGATCCCGGCGTTGGCACGGGACTTTCTCAAATGCGAGTGGTGGGAACTGAGAGATTCGAACTCTCGACCTACGGATTAAGAGATGGGTAAAACCCTTGTTTATCAATGACTTAGGCTCGTCTTCGCTCGTCACGTTTCGTTAGGACTCGTCAAGATTGTCACGTTGCAGTCACGCCTTTGCAGTCACGCCTTTGCAGTCACTGAACAAAGCGATTTGGACTCTTGCCCTCCTGCGAGCACCAGTAAATTAGCAGCACCCACCCAATAATTGGAATGAATCCTAAGAGTTGCAGCCAACCGCTTCGATCTGTGTCGTGGAGTCGCCTCGCAGTCACCGCGATATACGGTAGCAATGTTGCGATGGTGAAGGCTGCGGAAAGCTTGTCGCTTACAACGCCTAGCGCAATATTTGCAACAAGATTGAACAGGACCCACCACCAAAATTCAGACCTTATGGCGCAGCCATTGAAGTCGGCGTATTTCGCGAAGCAAGTACGAATTGAGTCGGTGAATGTCATAGATTCCTCTTTACGCT
Organism: Gammaproteobacteria bacterium; assembly: GCA_025359085.1. Classification (GTDB taxonomy): domain Bacteria; phylum Pseudomonadota; class Gammaproteobacteria; order Burkholderiales; family Burkholderiaceae_C; genus Rhodoferax. Next base: position 16,010 of record JANYHL010000082.1, on the reverse strand, counting down.
AAGAAATTTGAAACAACGCTAGCGAATAAAAGTATTGACCCTGGTGTCAATGTTGACCGTGTTCTCGTCTGGCTCTTTCATGCCGCAAGTGCCGTACATCATGGATCTCTTCGATCGCACGATAGCGCGGCTATTTGCCGTCGAACTCGCTGTGACTTCATAGTCGCGCTTGGCTTTCTCACAAGCAATGCCGTCGATTCGCTGACTCTGTAAATCTGGTTGCGTTCGTTGGGGCGCCATGCCGTTTGAAGGCTCGCTTCTTTGCTGGTTTCGCAACTGTTCTTTCAACTGCTCGTTTTCCCTGCGAAGTTGGAGCTCTCTACCGGCCGAAAAGTCGAGGGAATTCACCTGAACCGGAATTGGTCCTCCCGTTCTTGATCCCCCACAGGGGTAGTCGGTAAACTCGATTTTTCCTTTGGCATCTTTGCATTTGAAAACTTGCTGCTGCGCGGTTACGCATGCCACTCGTAGTGGATCAACTACTGCTTTGGACCATCGGGGGTATAGGCAAATTCACGGATCTACTTCGCGCCAAGTGCAGCAAAATTGCAGCAAATAATCAAAACGCTCGGTTTTGGACGAAAAAAAAGACTCGCAATTTCTTGTAAGTCATTGATTTGTATGGATTTTTGTGGTGGGAACTGAGAGATTCGAACTCTCGACCTACGGATTAAGAGTCCGCTGCTCTACCAACTGAGCTAAGTTCCCATTTGATCAAAACTATGCCATGGCCGGGGAAAAGAGGTTTTCATCCGCTGTCTCATGCATGGTCCATGCGGTATTTCCCTGGCGACGTCAGTCCTCTCGAACAGGCCGCGATCATAGCAGTCTTTTACCCCGTTGATCCCGTTGCGGCGGACCAATTCAACGAACAAAGCGAGGGTCCAGGTCTCGCCCCGACCGCGCTCGATGCCGTCGCTGTCAAGCTTCTCAAACAGGTGGGCCACGCGGGCGTCGGAGCCTAATTTTTCGCCGCGGGCAGGACAATGAGCTGCCCTTTTCGCACAACAGCAAGGTCTCCGCCACCGCGCCGATGGAGATGCCCAAGATGAGCACTGTCATCTACATCAGCAAATGCTCACCCGCGTTGTCGCCACCCAGCGTCACGTAATTGACCTTGCGGATGTCCATCAGTTTTTTGCCCCCCGAGTAACTGATGGAGCTTTGCACGTCTTGCTCCATCTCGATCAGGGTATCGGCGAGCTTGCCTTTGACGGGTTCCAGAATACGCTTGCCTTCCACGTGCTTGTATTCGCCTTTGTTGAAGTCGCTGGCGGAACCGTAATACTCTTTGTACAGCTTGCCGTCCACTTCGACGGACTTGCCTGGGCTCTCTTCGTGGCCCGCCAGCATGGAGCCGATCATCACCATGGTGGCGCCAAAGCGGATCGATTTGGCAATGTCGCCGTGCTCGTGGATGCCGCCGTCGGCAATGATCGGTTTGGTCGCCACGCGGGCACACCATTTGACGGCGCTCAGTTGCCAGCCCCCCGTGCCAAAGCCAGTCTTGAGTTTGGTGATGCAGACCTTGCCCGGTCCAATGCCGACCTTGGTGGCGTCGGCGCCCCAGTTTTCAAGGTCAATCACGGCCTCGGGCGTAGCCACGTTGCCGGCAATGACGAAGGTAGCCGGCATTTTTTCCTTCAGATAGCCGATCATGTTTTTGACGCTTTCGGCATGGCCATGAGCGATGTCGATCGTGATGTATTCAGGCACCAGGCCCAGTGCCAGCAACTGGTCCACCGTGTCGTAGTCCGGCTTTTTGACGCCCAGTGAGATCGATGCATACAAGCCGCGCGCCTTCATGTCCTTGACGAACTGCACGTTGTCCAGATCAAAACGATGCATCACGTAAAAGTAGCCGCTTTGCGCCAGCCAGACGCAAATGGATTCATCCACCACCGTCTTCATGTTGGCGGGAACCACCGGGATGCGAAAGCGTTGCCCGCCCAGCGCCACACTGGCATCGCATTCAGAGCGGCTCTCCACGTGGCATTTGCGTGGCAATAACAAGATGTTGTCGTAGTCAAAAATTTCCATGGTCCCAAGCTCCTGTGTCCAACCGGTTGATCGTGATTTTGTGGGACAGACCGCCGCTACGCGAAACGAGCTTGTTTCTGTCCCCATTCATCAAGGATGGGCGCTTGGACTGGACCCGGGTTTTGTTGACGCGCACTGGCCAGCAGGGCAGAAACAAAAAACCGGGCCGCAATTGCTTGGGCCCGGTGCTTGATTCTACGGCAGTTGCGCGGCCACGCTAGTGGGGGTCTTCGTCCCGGCAGGCGGACTCGGCCGCCAGGGTCACGCGGCCCGCGGCATCCTGCACCCAGCCGACCACCCGCAAGCGCTCGAACTTTGCCCCGTCAGGAATGTTCATCGATCTGATTTCCTTGAAACTAAATTGCTCTGAATTTAATAGCGCATCACGCATGTTCCATGCGGGCTGAAACACATTTCTGACCAGATTTCGTGGTACGGGCGAACCCTCGAAGCCAACCGGCAGCGTTTCCACCAGCACCAGCCAGGCTCGCAGCGGGGTGTCGGGCGCTTGATGGGGTGGCAAGCTCAGCTCAATGGCGGCGCCCACATAGCCGCCCAGCGCCGGTCCATGGGCCACCCGCAAGACCGCGCCAGGCCATCCCTGCACCTTGGTTTCTTCGGTGCCCAGGGCCTCGGGGCGGTCACGTTGGAGCGCGTTCAACCGCATCAGCGCGTCGCGGCTGGCGGCGCCAGCCAGTGCGGCCTCGTCGCCCTGACGGCCCGGCACGATCCAGTCCAGGGCCAGCGCGCCGTGCGGTGCCACCGTGGTGGCGGGGTTGCGCCAGCATGCCTCGCAATCGGCGTTGATGAAGCGCTCAAACAGCACCTTGGGTGTGGCTTGAGCGTCACTGCTGCAGACCGACTGGCTGTGCGCCAGCGGGCTGACTGGCAACAGGGCCGCCAGAACCCAGGTCCAGGCGCGGTTGCTCAGGGGAGGTGTCGTCATCGGGCAGCTTTCTACAATCGAGCGATGTTTTCTGCAATTACACAACAAAGCCCCCCGGATGCGCCACTGCTGCAGCACCTTAACCCCGAGCAGCGTGCGGCGGTGACGCTGCCGGCCGAGCATGCCCTGATTCTGGCCGGGGCCGGTTCGGGCAAAACACGGGTGTTGACCACGCGCATTGCCTGGTTGCTGCAAACCGGGCAGGTGACGCCAGGTGGCGTGCTGGCAGTGACTTTCACCAACAAGGCCGCCAAGGAAATGATGACGCGCCTGTCAGCGATGTTGCCGGTGAATGTGCGCGGCATGTGGATTGGCACCTTCCATGGCTTGTGCAATCGCTTCTTGCGCGCGCATTTCAAGTTGGCCAATCTGCCGCAAAGTTTTCAGATACTCGATACGCAGGATCAGCTGTCAAGCATCAAGCGCCTTTACAAGCAGTTCACGCTCGACGATGAGCGCTATCCGGTCAAGCAGATGCAGTGGTTCATTGGCGGCTGCAAGGAAGAGGGCCTGCGCCCGAATAGGGTGGAACTGCGCGACGCGGAAACCCGTAAAAAGGTTGAGATCTACCAGCTGTATGAAGACCAGTGCCAGCGTGAAGGCGTGGTCGATTTTGGCGAGCTGATGCTGCGCAGCTATGAAGTGCTGCGCGACAACGACCCCATTCGCGAGCACTACCAGCGCCGCTTTCGCCACATCCTGATTGATGAGTTTCAGGACACCAACAAGCTGCAATATGCGTGGATCAAGATGCTGGCGGGCACCGGCGCGCACAGCACGGCCGACGATGCCAGCTTCAACCCGAGCGGCTGTGTGCTGGCGGTGGGCGACGATGACCAGAGCATCTACGCCTTTCGCGGCGCGCGCGTGGGCAATATGGCTGACTTTGTGCGCGAGTTCAAAGTCAAGCACCAGATCAAGCTGGAGGAAAACTACCGCAGCGGCAGCAATATCCTGGACTCGGCCAACGAACTCATCAGCCACAACACAAAACGGCTGGGCAAAAACCTGCGCACCGCGCAAGGCCCGGGCGAGCCGGTGCGGGTGTTTGAGGCCAACAGTGATTTTGCCGAGGCGCAATGGATGGTGGACGAGATGCGGCAACTGGTGCGTGAAGGCACAGATCGCAAAGAGATCGCCGTGCTGTACCGCAGCAATGCGCAAAGCCGGGTAATTGAAACCGCCTTGTTCAATGCGGGCGTGCCGTACAAGGTGTATGGGGGGCTGCGCTTTTTTGAGCGCGCTGAAATCAAGAATGCGCTGGCTTACCTGCGGCTTCTGGAGAACCCGCGCGATGACACCAGTTTCATGCGCGCGGTGAATTTCCCGCCGCGCGGCATTGGTCTGCGCAGCCTGGAGCAGTTGCAGGACGTGGCGCGTGCCAGCGGCTGTTCGCTCAGTGACGCGGTGAGTGGTCTGGGCGGCAAGGCGGGTACTAATATTGGCGCGTTTCTGGCGGGCATAGACGTGTTGCGCGAGCAGACCCAGGAGCTGACCTTGCGTGAAATTGTAGAGCGGGTGTTGGCGCACAGTGGGCTGATCACCCATTACAAGGCCGACCGGGAAGGGGCGGACCGGGTGGAAAATCTGGAAGAGCTGGTCAATGCGGCCGAGAGCTTTGTCTCGTTGGAAAACTTTGGCCGTGAGGCGGCGGACTTGCCCGTGGACGATCAGGGCCAGGCCTTGACCCAATCGCCCGCGTCACAAGGGCTGGACCTCAATCAGCCCGTGCTGGACGAACCCGCGCCCGATCTTGAGACCGGTGAGACGCTGTCGCCGCTGGCGGCATTTTTGTCCCACGCGGCGCTGGAAGCGGGCGACAACCAGGCGCAAGCCGGGCAAGACGCGATCCAGCTCATGACGGTGCATTCCAGCAAAGGCCTGGAGTTTGACTGCGTCTTTATCACCGGCATTGAAGAAGGCCTGTTCCCGCACGAAAACTCGATGAGCGACCGCGACGGTTTGGAGGAAGAACGGCGCCTGATGTATGTGGCCATCACCCGCGCGCGCCAGCGGCTGTACCTGAGTCATTCACAAACCCGCATGTTGCATGGGCAGACGCGTTACAACCCGCCAAGCCGGTTCTTTGACGAGCTGCCAGAATCGGCGCTGAAGCGGATCACATCAAAAAGTCAGGGCTCTCGCTCTGGCGGTACTATCTATTCAGGAGCTACTAGCCAAGGATACACGGGGGCTAAAGGCCAATTTGATATAAATTATTCCAAATTCGCGGCGGCCCAGGTGCCAACGCAAAAAGCGACTCCCGCACATGGTTTGCGCGTCGGCCTGAAGGTGTTTCACGCCAAATTTGGCGAAGGCACGGTGCAAACCCTGGAGGGCACCGGGGATGACGCCCGGGCCCAAATCAACTTCCCGCGCCATGGTGTCAAGTGGCTGGCGCTGAGCGTGGCCAAGCTGACGCCACTGCCTTAGCCGCTAACGCCCTTTGGCCCGGTGGTTCAGACTTCCAGGTTATCAATCAGCCGCGTGTTGCCAAGCCGGGCAGCGCCCAGCAGCACCAGGCCGTCGTTTTGCACCAGTGCCGCGACTTCGTCTGCTGCGGGCACTTGCAAATCAGCGCGGCGCCGGGCGGCCAGGTAGTCCGGTTGCCAGCCACGTGCTGTCAAATCGACCATGGCTTGTTGTTCCAGCGCGGCAATGTCCAGGGTGCCAGCGCGCAACGCTTGTGCCATTTGTTGGAGCGATTGGGACAGGTGCACGGCTTCTGCGCGCTCCAAGGGTGTCAGGTAGTTGTTGCGCGATGACAGGGCCAAACCGTCCGCGGCGCGCAAGGTGGCTACGCCCAGCACCGCAATGGGCAAGGCAAACTGGCGCACCATGCCCCGGATCACCATGAGCTGTTGGTAATCTTTTTGGCCAAATACCGCCACGCGCGGCTGCACGCAGGCAAACAGCTTCATCACCACGGTGCTGACGCCGACAAAAAATCCGGGTCGAAAGTGGCCTTCCAGAATGTCGGCCAACGCAGGCGGTGGCTGCACCAGAAAGGTTTGTGGCTCGGGATACAGCTCTTGCTCACTGGGGGCAAACAGCACATCGCAGCCGGCGCCCTGCAGCGACTGGCAGTCGGTCTCCCAGGTGCGCGGGTAGGTATCGAAGTCTTCGTGCGGCAAAAATTGCAGCCGGTTGACAAAGATGCTAACGACCAACACGTCGCCCAGCGGCTTGGCTTGGCGCACCAGCGCCAGATGACCCTCATGCAGATTGCCCATGGTGGGCACAAAGGCGGGGTGCTTGTAGGCGCTCAGGTGCTGGCGCAGTTCAGCAATGGTTCTGACGATTTTCATAGCAAAAAAAATTACCAGGCGTGTTGCGTGTTGTCGGGGAAACTGCCGTTTTTCACGGCCGCCACGTAGGCTTGCATGGCTTCTTTGACACCCGGCGCATCGGTCATGAAGTTGCGCACAAACTTCGGCATCTTGCCCAGGTTGATGCCCAGCATGTCATGCAGCACCAGCACCTGGCCGGCGGTGCCGTTGCCGGCGCCGATGCCGATGGTGGCGCAAGACTTGAGTTCCTGGGTGAGCTCCGCGGCCAGCGCAGCGGGCACCATTTCAAGCACCAACAGGGTGGCGCCGGCATCTTGCAGTTCATGGGCTTGGCGTTTCATGAGGGCGGCAGACTCCGGTGTTTTACCTTGCACCCGGTAGCCGCCCAGCGCATGCACGGTTTGCGGTGTCAGGCCCAGATGCGCGCAGACCGGGATGCCGCGCTCCACCAAAAAGCGCACGGTGTCCGCAGTCCAGCCGCCGCCTTCGAGTTTGACCATATGCGATCCGGCCTGCATCAGAGTGGCGGCACTGCGCAAGGCCTGTTCCCTGGATTCATGGTAACTGCCATAGGGCATGTCGCCAATCAGCCAGGCCGTGGCTTGGGCGCGGCGCAGGCCCCGCGCTACGCTTTCGATGTGGTAACACATGGTGGGCAGGGACACGCCCATGGTGCTGGAAAGACCCTGGCAGACCATGCCCAGGGAGTCGCCGACCAGGATGCACTCTACGCCAGCGGCGTCGGCCACGGCGGCAAAAGTGGCGTCGTAGGCGGTGAGCATGGTGAGCTTTTCGCCCCGCGCGTGCATCTCCAGCAGACGCGGCAGGCTGATCGGTTTGCGCAAGGCCGTGGTGGCGGTCGGCGGCAGCGTGCCGTAGGGTGTGGCGCTGGTGGACTCAAGGCTTGCGTTCATTTTGGCGTCCTCTCGTGGGCATGGGCCGCGGCTTGCACGGGAATGTGCGAGCGTTGGTCTTGAATACGGTTGTTGCCATCGACAAAAACAAGTTTGGGCTCAAAGCCGCTAACCTGAGCCTCGGCTACCTGGGCAAAGGCGGCAATGATGATCAGGTCACCCACGGCGGCGCGACGTGCCGCCGAGCCGTTGACCGAGATGATGCCGGTGCCGCGTTCGCCGCGGATGGCGTAGGTGACAAAGCGTTCGCCATTGTTGATGTTCCAGATGTGAATCTGTTCGTTTTCAAGCAAGTTGGCGGCGTCGAGCAGGTCCTCGTCGATGGCGCATGAACCTTCGTAGTGCAGTTCACAGTCGGTCACCGTGGCGCGGTGAATCTTGGATTTGAGCAGGGTGCGCAGCATGAGGGGTCTCTCAGGTATCAGGGCCATGGCGCCTCAAGGCACCAAAGTGGTTGGGTTGGCGATTGTGTCGGTTTGCGGGTAATCGCGGCTGAAGTGCAAGCCCCGGCTTTCATGGCGGGACTGGGCCGAACGGACGATCAGGTCCGCCACCTGCACCAGGTTGCGCAACTCCAGCAGGTCGCGGGTGACGTGAAAGGTGGAGTAAAACTCATCAATTTCACCTTGCAGCAGGGCAATGCGGTGGGAGGCACGTTCCAGCCTTTTGTTGGTGCGCACAATGCCGACGTAGTCCCACATAAAGCGACGCAACTCGTCCCAGTTGTGCGAGATCACCACCGCCTCGTCCGCGTCACTCACGCGACTGTCGTCCCAGGCGGGCAGTGCGCGCGGCTCTGTCGGCGGGGTCTGTTCAATGATCTGCGTGGCGGCGCGCGCAAACACCATGCATTCCACCAGCGAGTTGCTGGCCAGCCGGTTGGCGCCATGCAGGCCGCTACAGGCCGTTTCGCCGATGGCATACAGACCGCCCAGGTCGGCGCGTCCGTCCAGGTCGGCCAGCACGCCACCACAGGTGTAGTGGGCAGCGGGAACCACGGGGATAGGCTGTTTGGAAATATCAATCCCCAGCTCCAGGCAGCGTGCATAGATATTGGGGAAATGTTCCATGAGGAAAGCCAGCGGTTGGTGCGAGATGTCCAGGTAAACGCAGTCCAGGCCCCCTTTTTTCATCTCGAAATCGATGGCGCGGGCGACCACGTCGCGCGGTGCCAGTTCAGCCCGGGCGTCGTGCTGCGGCATGAAGCGGGTGCCATCAGGCAGCAGCAACCGCCCGCCTTCGCCGCGTACCGCTTCACTGATCAGGAACGACTTGGCGTGCGGGTGAAAAAGGCAGGTCGGGTGAAACTGAATGAACTCCATGTTTTGCACCCGACAGCCCGCGCGCCAGGCAGCGGCAATGCCGTCGCCGGTGGCGGTATCGGGGTTGGTGGTGTACAGATAAACCTTGCCGGCGCCGCCGGTCGCCAAGATGGTGTGCGGCGCCTCGAAGGTGATCACTTCGTCCGTGACATCGTCGAGCGCATAGAGACCCAGGCACTGATTGGCACCGGCCTGGTGGTTGCCCAGCGGGTCCAACTTGGCGCTGGTGATCAAGTCCACCAGCGTGTGGTGTTCAAACAGGGTGATGTTGGGGATCTGGCGCACCCGCTCAATCAAGGTGGTTTGCACGGCGGCGCCGGTCGCGTCGGTCGCGTGCACGATGCGACGTGCGCTGTGACCGCCTTCACGGGTCAGGTGCAGGTGGCCGTTTTCTTCAGAAAAAGGCACGCCCATGGTCTGCAGCCAGGCAATGGCTTTGGGAGCGTTTTCTACCACGAAACGAGTGGCTGCCAGGTCGCACAAGCCGGCGCCCGCGACCAGGGTGTCGTCGATGTGGGCTTGAAAAGTATCGTCTTTGTTCCAGACCGCGGCAATACCCCCCTGGGCCCAGCCGCTGGAGCCCTCATTCATGGCGCGTTTGGTGATGACGGCCACGCGCCGGGTCGGCGCCAGCAACAAGGCGGCGTTCAGTCCGGCCAGACCGCTGCCGACAATCAGCACGTCAAAATGATGAGTGGTGGTGGCGTTCACAGTTTTTGCATTCATGCGGGGCTTAGTTGAGTGAATAGGCCAGACGGACGTAAATGGGGGCAAATACTTCAGCCTGGGTAATTTCGATCAGGGTTTCCTTGGCCAGTTCGAGCATGGCGATGAATGTCACCACCAGCACCGGCGCGCCGCTGGCCGGGTCAAATAATTCTTCAAATTCCACAAAACGGCGCCCTTGCAGTTTTCTGAGCACCATGCTCATGTGCTCGCGCACTGACAATTCTTCCCGCGTGATTTTATGGTGCTGCACCAGTTTGGCACGCTTCAAAATTGCGGTCCAGGCTTCTTGCAGTTCGACCACGTTCACATCGGGAAAACGCGGTTGCATTGATTGCTCAATAAACACCTGCGCCTGGAGGAAGTCGCGGCCAAACTGGGGCACGGCGTTGAGCCGGGCTGCGGCCAGTTTCATGCGCTCGTATTCGAGCAGGCGGCGCACCAGCTCGGCACGGGGGTCTTCGACTTCTTGCCCTTCGGCTACCTTCTTCGGTGGCAGCAGCATGCGCGACTTGATTTCAATCAGCATGGCAGCCATCAACAGGTATTCGCCGGCGAGTTCCAGATTGCGGCCGCGAATTTCTTCGACATACACCAGGTATTGGCGTGTCATGCCCGCCATGGGAATGTCAAGAATATTGAAGTTTTGTTTGCGGATCAGGTACAGCAGCAGATCCAGCGGCCCTTCAAAGGCCTCCAGAAAGACTTCCAGCGCATCCGGCGGAATATACAAATCGCGCGGCATGGCAAACAGCGGCTCACCATACAGCCGGGCGACCGCGACGTGGTCTACCACGTCCGGCATGCCGGATGAATCGGGCTTGAATTGGGCCAGCAGCTCGGTGCTGTCAATCATGCCAAGTAGTCATTTTGCTATTTAATAGATAGCTATAAGCGCCCTGTTTCAGGGGGCTAGAGGCCAATTTTGCTCTTAATCAACGAGCGTCTGGTAGACGTAGGGCTTTTGCTCGACCTGCGCGGCTCGGTATTCGCGCCAGGCGCTCCAGTCGACGGCTTTGTCCCACAGCAGTTTCAGTCCCTGACGTTGCTTGACGGCCAGCTCAGGGTTCTTGGCCTTGATCTGATCGATGAACTGCGTTGCTTCAGACTGGTAGTTGGGGCGGTAAAAAATAGACATGTGCTTAAACCTTTCTTGCGCATTTTAGCGGTGTCGGCAAGCAGGGAATACGTCGCTTGCACTGCTGTATCTTTTGGTATAGAGGATAATGAGCGTTTGTCCCCCAGCTTGGGGGTCGTACAGGCTATCGGATTGATAGCACTTAACTTTGGCTACGGATGACCGATTTGATCACTGAACTGAACTCCGATACCCTTCCCATGGCCTTTGCCCAGTTGCAACTCGCCGCCCCGTTGGCGCGCGCCGTGGCCGACATGGGTTACGAGTCCATGACGCCGATTCAGGCACAAGCCATTCCTGTGGTGCTGCAGGGCCGTGACGTGATGGGCGCGGCCCAGACCGGCACCGGCAAGACCGCCGCCTTTGCCCTGCCTTTGCTGCAGCGCCTGCTCAAGCACGAAAACAGCTCTACGTCGCCGGCCCGCCATCCGGTGCGGGCCTTGGTGCTGCTGCCCACGCGTGAGCTGGCCGACCAGGTGGCGCAAGCGATCAAGGACTACGCCGTCCACACTAATCTACGCAGCGCGGTGGTTTTTGGCGGCATGGACATGAAGCCCCAGACGCTGGAGCTGAAAAAAGGCGTTGAAGTGCTGGTCGCGACGCCCGGACGGTTGCTCGACCACATCGAAGCCAAGAACTGTGTGCTCAACCAGGTGGAGTATGTGGTGCTCGATGAAGCCGACCGCATGCTCGACATCGGCTTTTTGCCCGACCTGCAGCGCATCCTGAGTTATTTGCCCAAGCAGCGCACCACGCTGCTGTTCTCAGCCACCTTCTCATCCGAGATCAAGCGGCTGGCCAGCAGCTATTTGCAAGACCCGGTGACGATTGAAGTCGCGCGTTCCAACGCTGCAGCCTCCACCGTGGAACAACATTTTTACAGTGTGGATGCGGACGACAAGCGCCATGCCTTGCACCAGATCCTCAAGTCACGCGGCATGAAGCAGGCCTTTGTTTTTGTCAACAGCAAACTGGGCTGCGCGCGCCTGGCGCGCTCGCTGGAGCATGAAGGCCTCAAAACCACGGCACTGCATGGCGACAAGAGTCAGGATGAGCGTTTAAAGGCCCTCGAAGCTTTCAAGAGCGGCGAAGTTGATTTGCTGGTGTGCACCGATGTGGCCGCGCGCGGCCTGGACATCAAGGATGTGCCGGCCGTCTTTAATTTTGACGTTCCCTTCAATGCCGAAGATTACGTGCACCGCATTGGTCGCACCGGGCGCGCTGGCGCGACTGGCCTGGCCGTCAGTTTTGTGGCCAAGAGCGATCTTCGGTTGGTGGCGGATATTGAAAAACTGCTCAATACCAAAATCGAACTGGAAGCCGTTGAATTTGATGAGAACCTGCCCGACATCCGCAAGCAGGGCCGCATCAACGACGGCCACCGCATGTATGCCGAAGGTGCGCAAAACGACGCCCGCCATGGCCCGCATCGGTCGGGCTCGCTGCGTGACGTGGCGCACGAGGGTCAATATGCCCGGCCGGAGCGACCACCGCGGCGGGATTTTGCGCGACCGGTGTCGAAGCCGCGTGATCCATTTTTTGACAAACCCTACGAACCCGCGTTGGTCGCCGCAGACGCACCGTCCTGGGAGGCCGCTGCGAGTCGGCAGGGTACGCGCAGCGTGTCCGCCAACATCAAAACCAAACGTCGGGTTGCAGCGCTGTTCAAGTCGGCGTAGGGGCGGTCAGGCTTGTGTCCGTCAGCCGGGCTTTTGGGCTTGCTGACACTTGACCTGAATGAGCTGCTGCTGCAGTTGCCCCGCGACGCTCTCAAGCCGCAAAGCGCTCAGGCTGCCCCCCCAGACGCAGCCACTGTCGAGCGCCAGCACATTCGTGCGGTCCAGCCAGCCCAAGGTGGACCAGTGGCCAAAAGCCAGCATCACGTCAGCCGTCTGGCGGCCCGGCACCTCAAACCACGGCAAATAACCGGTGGGCGCAGCCTCGACCCCACCGGTGGCGCTAAATTCCATCTGGCCAGTCGGCGTGCAAAAGCGCAGGCGCGTCAGGGCGTTCACAATCACGCGCCAGCGGGCGGCCCCGGTCAGCGACTCATCCCAATGGTCAGGTTGGTTGTCATACATCTGCCGCAAGAATTCCCCCGGCGCGGTGCTGCGCAGCACCGATTCCACCTCCCTTGCCAAGGCGATGGTTTGGGTGGCGGTCCAGGTGGGCAGAACACCGGCATGCACCATCAGGACGTCTTGCCCGGCAAGCTGTTCCAGGATCGCCATGCGCTGCCCCCTGAGCCAGCTCAGCATCGCCTGCCGGTCCGGTGCTTCCAGAATATCATTCAGTGTGTCTTTGCGGCTCGGCTTGCGCGCACCGTGGGCGATGGCCAGCAGATGCAGGTCATGATTACCCAGCAGACATTGCGCTGCCGCGCCATAGCCCATCAGACGGCGCAACACGCCCGCCGAATCCGGCCCGCGGTTCACCAGATCGCCCAGCAAGAAGAGGGTGTCGCGGCTGGGGGAGAAAGAAATTTCATCCAGCAGCCGCTGCAAGGCGCTGTTGCAGCCCTGCACGTCGCCAATCAAGTAAAGTGCCATGGTGTTTATTTTCGCTTGTGATTCATGGAATTTTTGCTAATTGTCTTTCTGACCCTGCTCAATGCGGTATTTGCGATGTCGGAGCTGGCCTTGGCCGCCAGCCGAAAAGCGAGACTCACCGCCATGGCCGAGACCGGCGACAAAGGGGCGCAGGCAGCGCTGGTGCTGCTGGGAAACCCGAACCAGTTTTTGTCCACGGTACAGGTTGGCATCACGTCGATTGGGGTACTCAACGGGATTGTCGGGGAGGCCGCGTTCAGCGCCGGAGTCGCACGCTGGTTGCACAGTTTTGGAGTGGCAGATAAAGCGGCTGCGATTTCAGCAACGGCGATGGTGGTGACGGTGATCACCTTCAGCACCATTATTTTTGGTGAACTGGTTCCCAAACGGATTGGCCAGTTGTTTCCTGAGTCGGTGGCTCGTTGGGTGGCGCGCCCGATGTTGTGGTTGGCCATCGGCGCCGGGCCGTTTGTGAAATTGCTCTCCAGCACCACGGCCGCGGTCCTCAGCTTGCTACGCATTGACACCACGGCCGCGCGTGCCGTGACCGAAGAAGAAATTACCGCCAGTCTGGAAGAGGGTGTCGACGCGGGCCTGATCGAGCAGCATGAGCATCAGATGGTGCAAAACGTGTTTCGGCTTGACGACCGGCCGCTGACCTCGCTGATGGTGCCGCGCACGGATGTCGAATGGCTGGATGCTTCAAACACGGTGGCCGACAGCCTGAAACAGGCCGGTTCGGGGGGCGAACGCGGGGCGCATTCCTGGTATCCGGTGTGCCGCGGCTCACTCGATGACGTGGTGGGCAAGATCAGCGTGGCGCGGCTGCTGCAACTGGGCGCTGACACGCCGGGCACGATTGAGGCTTACGTCACGCCGGCCACTTTTGTGCCCGAAACCCTCAGCGGTATGGAGTTGCTGGAGCAGTTTCGTGCCAAAGCTGGCCGCTTTGTGCTGGTGGTGGATGAATATGGTGTGGTGCACGGTTTATTGACCCCGCGTGACTTGCTGGAGGCCATCACCGGCGAATTGCAGCCGGGTGCGCAGATTGATGCCTGGGCCACGCAGCGGGACGATGGGTCTTGGCTGCTCGATGGCCTGATGCCGGTGGACGAACTCAAGGTCCGCCTGGCCATTGATGACCTGCCCGAAGAAGATCGCGGCCGCTACAACACGGTGGCGGGCTTGCTGATGTCGGTGTCGGGCCACCTGCCGTCGGTGGGTGAGCGCATTGCCTGCGCTGACTGGCAGTTTGAAGTGCTGGATCTGGATGGCAAGCGCATTGACAAGGTGTTGGCCACCCCGCTGCCAGTCTCGCTGGAGGCTAACCGCGTGTGAGAACGCAGTTGCGCCCGCCCAGCTTGGCGTCATACAGCATTTGATCGGCCTCGTTGATCAGTGTTTCGGCGTTGCGGGTGCTGGGAAAATGCGACACGCCGGCCGAAAAGGTGGACGTGAACCCGCGCTCCTCAAAGGTGTGTCGGATGCGGCTGAAATCAGCGCGGATGCGGTTAAGAATCTCAAAGGCCTGATTGAAATCGGAGTTCGGCAATATGACCAGAAACTCCTCCCCGCCATAGCGCCCTACCAGATCTGTCTTGCGCAGCCGTTGTTTGAGCAGCCAGGCCAGGCTGCGGATCTCCTGGTCTCCGGTTGAGTGACCATAGCTATCGTTGACGGCCTTGAATTTGTCAATGTCAATCATGGCCACGGTGATCTGTTTGCCGCTGGTGCTGGCCTCGTCGATCACCGCATTCAGTTTTTCCTTGATCGTGCGGTGGTTGAACAATCCGGTCAGGCCATCGTTTTCCATCGAGTGGCGTAGCGCGCGGTAGCGTTCAATCTTGCTTTTGACCACCGCGTTGAGTAAGACCGGGTTAAAGGGTTTGGTTAGAAAGTGATCGCCGCCCAGGCGCAATGCGTCCACCTGCAGCGCCATATCGCCATCGCCCGACAGATACACCACCGGCGTGGACAGAAACTCGGCGTGCTGGCGAATGATGCGCGTCGCTTCCACCCCGGTGCAGTCCGGCATGTACATATCCATCAGCACCAGATCCGGCTGAAATTGGCGCAGTCCGTTGAGCACCTCGGCCGGGTTGGCCACGGCGAACGACTCAATGCCACTTTGCTTGAGCGTGCGTTGGATCGACTTGCTGGCGGTCAGGGAGTCCTCCACCACCAACACGCGGTAGGGGGGTTCTTCTTCATTGCTGCACAACTCGATGATCCGGGCCAGAATGGTGGACTGCGGGGTGGCTGCGGCAAAGCAGAAGTCGCAACCCGCGCGCAGCATGGCCTTGACACTGTTGAAGGCAGCCTGCTGCGTGTACACCAGCAGTTTGCTGGCGGCAAAACGGGTGCGCAAGGCTTTGATATGTTCGCATGCGGTTGCCAGCGCCATGTCATGGGTGTCGAGCAACAAGATACTCGGCTCTTCAGCCTTGCAGGGGACTTCTTTCCAGGGATGTGGTTCGGCCTGAATGCCGAAGTAGGCCAGTTGCGTCATCAGGGCGCGCCAGGAACTGGCGCTGTTGCCGATAAACCAGACCCGTTGTGTTGAGTTGAGGCTGCGGGCCGGCGCGGTGTCCTGGGTCTCGCGCCGCTGCGCCATGGGACGGGTGTTGCTGTCGATGAACTGCGTGATCCGGCTGCCCAGCGATTCGATCTGATTGCACAAATCATTCAGGGCATCGACCGACATCTGATGCCGGTCTACTTCATCAAACAGGGTCAGCACCTTTTGCTCCAGCTGGTGCGCCAACTGGTGCAGTCCCGACAGACCCAGGTTCTGTAAAAAGTCAGAAAAACTCGACAGGCACACCGCAAATTCGACGAACGGCTCAAATTCGGGCGACTTGAGATAAGTCCACCATTTGAAGAGCAGTTCATCGCTTTTCTTTTTCAGATCAGCAGGCGGGCAAGACATTTTTTTACCTCAATGTGCAGCGGAGCATTATGACAGCACGCTGTCGTTTGACCCTGGCAATGAGGTCGGCTTGCCGCGGTCGGCACCGCGCACTATGTCCTTGAGTCGACGGGTGGCACTTGTTTCATTTGATTTTTTGATCGATCAGCCCAGGTC
>JANYHL010000080.1 GCA_025359085.1 Gammaproteobacteria bacterium | reverse complement strand
GTATTGGTCAGGTCGCCACTGATACGGTAGTTGGCGCCGATCATGTAGGGCTGGCGCGTCAGGTTGCCGGCAAACAGCAGGCGCGTGCCGACCTTGTTCTGATCCAGGTAGGTCAGCAAGTCCAGCCGCGTCACGGGACAGTTCTCTTTCAAGGTGATCGGGAAGCCAAACCAGGAGGGGTCGGAATGCTCGGTGGCCTTGGGCAGGCTGACAAATTCTTCGCAGTCTTTCAGACGTTCTTTCAGGAAGGCAAAGTTGTCTTTGCGGGCCTGGATGAATTGCGGGGCTTTTTCCAGTTGAGCCAAGCCGCAAGCGGCTTGCATATCGGATATTTTGAGGTTGTAGCCCAGGTGGCTGTAGGTGTATTTGTGATCGTAGCCGTAGGGCAGGTCGCCTAACTGTTGGCAAAAGCGTTTGCCGCAGGTGTTGTCTTTGCCTGGCTGACAATAGCAGTCGCGGCCCCAGTCGCGAAAGCTCTCGGCTATGGTTTTGAGTTCGTCGTGGTTGGTAAAGACGGCGCCGCCTTCACCCATGGTGATGTGATGCGCCGGGTAAAAGCTGAGCGTGCCAATGTCGCCAAAGGTGCCGACCATCTGGCCACGGTAGGTGGTGCCCAGTGCGTCGCAACAGTCTTCTACCAGCCACAAGTTGTGCTTTTTGCACAGGGCGGTGACGACATCCAGGTTAAACGGGTTGCCCAGGCTGTGCGCCAGCATGATGGCTTTGGTTTTGGGGCTGATGGCGGCCTCAATCTTGCTGGCATCAATGTTGTGGGTGAGGCGGTCCACATCCACAAACACGGGCACCGCGCCAAACTGGAGGATCGGGTTGACGGTGGTGGGGAAGCCAGCCGCCACGCCGATGACTTCATCGCCCTTTTTGATGGCACGCTCGCCCAGCTTGGGGGATGTGAGGGTGCTGAACGCCACCAGGTTGGCCGACGAGCCCGAGTTGACGGTGATCAGGTGCTTGACGCCGATGAAAGTGGCTAGCTTTTTCTCAAACTCGGCGTTGAAGCGGCCGGTGGTCAGCCAGCCGTCCAGGCTGGCTTCAACCATGTACTTTAGCTCTTGGGCGCCGACGACTTTGCCGGAAGGAGGCACGGCGGTTTCGCCAGGTACAAAAGGTTTGGGCGCATGAACAATATCTGAGTATTGCTGAACCAGCGCCGCAATTTCGCGGCGGATTGCGTCTGGGGCTTTGGGCGTAAATTGAATCGGCGTGCTTGTCATATTGCTTCTTATTTAATAGCTAAAGAGTATTGCTGTATCTGCGCGAGGCACAGTTTTTTCATATCATCATTTGCCAGCCAAGCTTGGTGCCAAGTGGTGATGTGCGCCAACGCGGTTGCCAAGGGCCAGCGCGGCTGCCAGCCCAGGCGGGCTTTGGCTTTGGAAATGTCTAGCTTGAGGTAGTTGGCCTCGTGCGGGTGGGTGCCGCCGTCTTGCTGCCAGCTTGCACCGTTGCCCCAACTGTTGACCATGTGCTCAACAATCCATTGCACGGGTTGAGCGTCGTCGTCTTTAGGGCCAAAGTTCCAACCCTCGGCAAATGCTTGGCCATCGGTGTACAGGTGCTCGGCCAACGACAGGTATCCACTGAGAGGCTCCAGCACATGTTGCCAAGGGCGGGTGGCGTGGGGATTGCGGATGACGACGGGCAGATTTTGCTCGAAGGCGCGCAAGATGTCAGGCACCAAGCGGTCTGCAGCCCAGTCGCCACCGCCGATGACGTTGCCCGCGCGGGCAGATGCCAAGGCAACTCCCTTTTCTTGAAAGAAGGAGCGGCGGTAGGCGCTGGTGACCAGCTCCGAACAGCCTTTGCTGTTGCTGTAGGGGTCATGGCCGCCCATTGGTTCGTCTTCACGGTAACCCCAGAGCCATTCTTTGTTTTCGTAGCATTTGTCAGTAGTGACTACAACCACGGCCTTGACGCTGGGGGTGTGGCGGGCAGACTCCAACACGTGAACGGTGCCCATCACGTTGGTGGCATAGGTTTCAACCGGCTCGGCGTAAGAAAGGCGCACCAGCGGTTGTGCCGCCATGTGGATGACGATGTCTGCCTGGCTGGCCCGCATGGCTTTTTGCACTGTGGCCAGGTCGCGAATGTCGCCTATGGTGCTGCTGGCCATGCCGTTGGCTACTTGGGCGACGGTAAACAGGTTGGGCGTGGTGGGGGCTTCAAGCGCCATGCCGTGCAGCTCTGCGCCCATGCTTTGCAGCCACAGGCTGAGCCAGCTGCCTTTGAAACCGGTGTGGCCGGTCAAAAAAACGCGTTTGCCGCGCCAGAAGGTGGGGTTAGTCATTTCAGTCCCATTTCTTCCAGGGGGCTTGGCCGCTGGCCCAGAGGCTTTCAAGCGTCATCTTGTCATGCAGGGTATCCATGGGCTGCCAGAAACCGTGGTGTTGGTAGGCCATGAGCTGGCTATCTAAGGCAAGCTGCATCAGGGGCTGTTGCTCCCAGATGGTGCTGTCGTCTTTGAGGTAGCCCAATACCTTGGGCGAGAGCACAAAAAACCCGGCATTGATGAAGGCACCGTCGCCCTTGGGCTTTTCCTTGAAGCTCATGACCTGACCGTCTTGAATATCCAGCGCACCAAAACGACCGGGTGGGTAGGCTGCAGTCAGTGTGGCGGCTTTGCCATGGCTGCGATGGAAGGCGATGGTGGCACTGATATCGACATCGCCCACGCCGTCGCCATAGGTGAAGCAAAAGGCTTCTTCGTTTTTGACGTATTCGGCCACGCGACCCAGGCGGCCACCAGTCATGGAGTTGTCACCCGTGTCAACCAGCGTCACCGTCCAAGGCTCAGCGCGCTTGTGGTGCACTTCCATTTGATTGGTTTTCATGCTGAAGGTCACGTCAGACATGTGCAGAAAGTAATTGGCAAAGTACTCTTTGATGAGGTAGCCCTTGTAGCCGCAGCAAATGACAAAGTCGTTGATGCCGTGGTGGGAATACATTTTGAGGATGTGCCACAGAATGGGGTAGCCACCAATTTCGACCATGGGCTTGGGGCGAGTGGCGGTTTCTTCGCTCAGGCGTGTGCCCAGGCCACCGGCCAAGATGACTGCTTTCATTTTCTTCTGCATGATCATGTTAGTTGCTATATTATTTGTAGCTGCTTGCGCATATTCGACGGGGGCTAGAGGCTTATTTCATTCAATACTGACGTTGACGTTGTAGCCGTGGTGCTTGAGCAGGGCGTGTTTTTTGGCTTCAGCCAGGTCGCAGGCGACCATTTCGGCGCACATTTCTTGGGCGGTGATCTCAGGCACCCAGCCTAGTTTTTGTTTCGCTTTGGTGGGGTCGCCCAACAGGGTTTCGACTTCGGTGGGGCGGAAGTAGCGGGGGTCGATGCGGACTATTGACCCCTCACGCAATGCGCCGGGGAC
>JANYHL010000055.1 GCA_025359085.1 Gammaproteobacteria bacterium | reverse complement strand
CGTTCATCACGTCTTGCGTGCTTTCGGCAAACACCACGGCCGCCGGCGGCGGTGCATCAAATGATGACTCGTCGCGCCCGTGCTGCTCACGAACGATCAAAGCGGTGGTGCAGCGATCGGCAAAGCGGTCCTTGAGCGCGCCGATGAAGGCGGCGGGCACTGCGCGTTGCGCAATGTCTGATTGCAGGGCCGAGGTCGTGGCAAGAGAGTTCATCGCGTCTTTCAATCAGTTGGGGGCAGCGCAGCGCGTTGCTGTGGTCGACCCGCAAAGGCCAGTTTGAAGCATTTTGCTGCAACAATCACCCACCTACAGGAGTTATTTCATGGGACAACGACTGACGCAAATTGCCACCCGCACGGGCGACAACGGCACCACCGGTTTGGGAGACAACACCCGGGTTTCCAAAAGCTGTCTGCGCGTGCATGCCATGGGTGATGTGGACGAGCTCAATTCGAATATTGGGGTGCTGCTGTGCGAAGCCATGCCGGAGGGTGTGCGCACGCTGTTGGTGGAGATACAGCACCAGTTGTTTAACCTGGGCGGCGAGCTCTCCATTCCCGGCTTTGAGCTGCTCAAGCCCGAGGCTGTGCTGGCACTCGATAGCGCGCTGGCCGAGCACAACGAAGCACTGCCACGGCTGCAAGAGTTCATTTTGCCGGCCGGCACGCGCGCTGCCTCCTTGGCCCATGTGTGTCGTACCGTGGCGCGCCGCGCCGAGCGCGCGGTGGTGGCACTCGAAGGCCAGGAGGCCTTGAAAGACACGCCGCGTCAGTACCTCAACCGCCTGAGTGATTTGATGTTTGTGCTGGCCCGTGTGCTCAACCGCTATCGCCCTGATGGCACGCAAGGCGATGATGTTTACTGGAAGAGCCAAAAGCTGGCGCAAGCGTCGGCCGATTGAACCGGCTTAAACCGATTCACGCGTATCCTTCAGTTTCAGATTCTTCAGCAGGAATAGTTATGACAAACACCATCCGGCGCATCGCCGTCAACACTGGCGGCGGTGACGCCCCCGGCCTCAACGCCGTCATCCAGTCGGTGATGATTGCCGCTGCCAACCGGGGCTGGGAATGCTACGGCATCCGTGACGGCTTCAATGGCATCTTGTTTCCCGAGCGCTACCCGCAAGGCGGCGTTATTCGGCTGACCCGTGACAAGGTGCGCGGCATCGGGCATCTGGGCGGCACCATCCTGGGCACCACCAACAAAGGTGACCCGCTGCATTTCCCGATCACCATGCCCGACGGCAGCATCCGCGAGATCGACCGCTCGGACGAAATCCTGACCTACTTTGCCACCCACCAGATCGACGCCCTGGTGGCCATTGGCGGCGACGGCTCGCTCACCATTGCCAACGCGCTGCACCAGAAGGGCTTGCGCGTGGTGGGCGTGCCCAAGACCATCGACAACGATCTGGACAAGACCTTTACCACCTTTGGTTTTGACACCGCAGTCGGTTTCGCCACCGAATGTCTGGACCGCCTGCACAGTACCGCCGAGAGCCACCAGCGCGTGATGGTGGTGGAAGTGATGGGCCGCTATGCTGGCTGGATCGCCTTGCACTCGGGCATTGCTGGTAATGCGCACGTCATTTTGATCCCCGAGATCAATTTTGATCTGGAACAGGTGGCGGCCAAAATTCGGGCGCGTGACGCGGAAGGACGACTGTATTCCATTGTGCTGGTGGCCGAAGGCGCGCAGCCCAGCGATGGGCCCCGCGAGTTGCTGGCCCCGGCTGAGGGTGGCCATGCTGAGCGCTTGGGCGGCATCGGCGAGCGCATTGGTCGCGCCCTGGCCGAGCGCACCGGCAAAGACATGCGTGTTGTGGTGCTGGGCCACTTGTTGCGCGGCGGCAGCCCGACCGCCTTTGACCGGTTGGCAGCATTGCGGTTTGGGGCCGCCGCTGTGCGCGCGTTGGACGCAGGGCGTTCCGGCATCATGGTGGCGCTGGGTCTGACGGGCGTCGATTTCGTTGCACTGGAAGAAGTGGCTGGTCGCATGAAGGCGGTCCCGCTGGACAGTGACACCTTGCAAACCGGGCGTGATCTGGGGATTTGCTTTGGCGACTGAACAGCGCGCGCGGATCAGCCCCTGATCAAAGCAAGCGGGGAGTGCCCGCGCCAGGTTGCTGGCGGCGCGATGTGCTCGCCGATGTCGCCATTTGCGCAACCGTACTTATAAAGGCAATCAACAAACCCAATGTGCCAAAACCGAGAATAAGCCGGGTGGAAATTTTATATCGTCGAGTTTCATTCTGGGTCTCCTGAAAAATCAATCGCTGATGACGCGCAAGCTTAATGAGGTCGTTAAGTTAAAACAAAAAAAAGCGGGCAGCGGCCAGGCGCAATGCCTGAACCTGGCCCTTGCCCGCCAGAGGATAAAACGCAATTGCCATGCAGGTGCGCATCAGCACCAGAAGCATCATGAAGATGATGGCGGCGTTCACTTCCATGCGTTTATCTTTGCTTAGGGGTTCAATGATGGATTTTTTACGAATGGCGCGCCGCGCGCCGTTGACCAGCGCATGCTGAATGTACGGCACTGCGCCGACACACACCGGACCGTATGACGTTTCACTCGGTTCAAGCCAAGCGTTCCCCGAAAAACCTTGCGTGGTCGACCAGTAATGCTACATAAATCATAGTTTTTCGCGTATATGGAATAAGGGCTGGCGGTCAATTTGGTGCCAACAGCGGAAGATTCAACTCGGTCACAAAATCGTTGCTCTGCGCTGTTTCGGCGGTGACCAGATAGGTTTCAAACGGCAGCAAGCGTTGGTCTGGTTTGAGATTGTCGGTCGTCAGGCGCTGCATCGCTTGGTACCAGCCGATCTCCAGGGCATCGTAGCCCCCCTGGAATCGCACCCCATAGGCGCGGTGGGCAGGCATGTCACGCACAGTCATTTCACCCGCGTCGGCATGGCCAATGGGCAGGCCTATACGGCAGACAGTGGTGCGCAGCTTGATATTGGTTTTCAGGTACAAGGCTAACGGCGCACCAACAGCGCTGATGCCTCGCACAGCGAGTTGTGCGCGCAGGTCCGCGAAGCCTTGGCGCAGGGCATCAGGCAGACCTTTGATCGTGCCCTTATAGGTTTGGTAGACGTAGCGGCAGGCTTCAACATCGCGCGGTCCGAGCACCGTGAGCTGGTAGCGCGTCGCGTTGGCGGGCTCCAGTATGCTGGCGAGCCGGTCCAGTGCGTAGGTGCAGTCAAGATCAAGGGCCCCTTTGACGGTTTGCGAGAAGGCCCGCATGGCAAAGGCCACACGCGCATGGATCTGCCAGCGTACCTCGGTCTTGCCGTCACGCGTTGCAAATGTCCATTGGCTACGACCACGAACCACAAACGGCTGTTTCAGCTGCATGCGCTGTTCAAGGCTCTTGAGCGCCACGCCACGCACCCACTCAAACCTGCCGGCACCCACGTTGGTACCGGTCCATGCAAGTTGGCTGCCTGGGCTGGCGCTCTTGCCAGTCACTTCCACGCGGGCCTGTGCCTCGTGTGCCAGCCATGGATTCCAAGCCTGCCAATTTTGAAAATCAGCCACCTGGGCAAACACCTGGTCAAGCGGTGCTTCGATCAAGCGCGTCCGTGCGATCTTGACACGCCCGCTGTAGCGGGCCATATAGACCAGCACCGCAACCACGCAAAAGGCGGCCACAAAAGCAAGCGTTGTTGTCATAGATCAGTGTCCTGGGCCGATAGAAAAGCCCGGCCATGGCCGGGCTTGCGTTGATGGGCAAGAGACTCGCAGCCTACAGCATGCCCATCATTTTCGGCACCACCAGGGTCAGCCATGGCCAGTAGGTCACGATGACCAGGAACACGATCATGGTACCCAGCCACGGGAGCACTGCCTTGGTCAGCTCGGTGATGCCCAGCTTGGAAATGCCCGACGCCACATACAGGTTCAGGCCCACCGGTGGGTGGCACAGGCCAACCTCCATGTTCACATCGATCAGAATGCCGAAGTGCACCGGGTTGATGCCCAGTTGCATGGCCGCCGGGAAGAAGATCGGTGCCATGATCAGAATGATGGAGGACGGCTCCATGAAGTTGCCGGCGGCCAGCAAGATCATGTTGACAACAAACAGGAAACCTTCCTTGCCCAGGTTCATGCTCAGCATCCAGTCCGCCAGTCGGTGCGGCAGGTTTTCGTTGGCCAGCACGAACGAGAACAGCACAGCGTTGGTGATGATGTAGAGCAGCATGGCCGACATATTGGCTGAATCGCGCAGCACCTTGGGCACGTCCTTCATGCCCATGTCCTTGTAAACAAAGATCGAGACAAAGAATGAATATACCGCCGCCATGGCCGCTGCTTCGGTGGCCGTGAAAATGCCAGAGTAGATGCCGCCGACGATGATGACCACTAGCATCAGGCCCCAGACACTGTTCTGGAAGAACTTGAGGCGTTGCATCCAAGTGGCCTTTTTCATGCGCGGGTAGTTGTTCTTCTTGGCGATATACCAGGTCACGGCTGCGAGCATCAAGGCCAGCAGGGTACCGGGCAACAGGCCGGCCACGAAAAGCGCGCCGATGGAGGTGTTGGTCGAGATGGCATAGATCACTTTAGGAATGCTGGGCAACATCAAAATGCCCAGCGAACCGGCCGTGATCATGACCCCGGCACCAAACGCCATTGGGTATCCGTGCGCCACCATGGCGGGTAACACGATAGAACCAATCGCCACCACCGTAGCGACACTGGAGCCGCATACCAGGGCAAACATGGCGCAAGCCAGAATCGAAGCCAGTGCCAGGCCTCCGTGAAAGTGTCCGACCAATGAGGTGGCAAAGTTGATCATGCGCTTGGCTACACCGCCGTGCGTTAGGAAGTTGCCGGCCAGGATGAAGAAGGGTATCGCCATGATTTCCCACTTCTCGATACCGGTGAACAGCTTGAGTGCCACGGCTTCCAGCGGCACCTGGGTGAAGGTCAGGATAAAGGTCAGTACGGTCAGGCCCAGCGAGATCGAGATTGGCATGCCAGTCAGCATCAGGGCAATCAGCAGCCCGAACAGGATGGAAGCATTCATGGCTTGGTACCTCCGTCTCTAGGATGACTTTTCGCCCATTCCTTATCGCCTTGACCCAAATGGACATGCATGTTTTCTTCCCCTTCAATCAGCGCTTCGCCAATCAGTGGTGCTTCATCTTCGACGCCCTCGACGTGCGCATGGTCATGGTGCGGCAGTTCACCGGTCTTCAGGAAGACCCACGCTACCTGCAAGAACCGGAATGACATCAAAGAAGAACCAAACGGAATGGCGCAATACACCATCCAGGTCGGCCACTCCAAGTCGGGCGTCGTCGGCCCCTCTGGAATGTCACCCACGTTCATGCCAAAAAATTGGAGAAAAGCGTGGTGGGCGCCGTTTTCCCACACAAAACGCGCGCCAAGAACACCTATGCAACCGGTAAAAAATGCCCCGGCCAGCAAAGCAAACAGGACGAACTTAGCGCGCGTCTTTTCCTCCAGTCGGTTGACCACCACATCAACGCCGACATGGATGCCGGTGCGCACCCCATAGGCGGCACCGAATTTGGCCATCCAGACGAACATGATGATGCAGAGCTCTTGTGCCCAACTTAAGTTGAGCGCCAGCATCCAGTCCTGAAGATAAGGAATGGGCGCGCTGGCCAGGTAGCGGTGCAACACTGAAAAGAAAATAATCAGTGTTGCGCCGCCCATGAGGAAGGTAATGATCCATTCCTCCAGGTGGTCTAGGTATTTCATGGAGGCACTCTGGGGTGATTCAGCAGTATGGTGAAAGATGCGGACCCGGCTTATAGTTTGCTGGGATCAAAATCGGTGGCCTTGTAGATTGAATTGAGCAAGTCTTTGCCGACCCGATCAACCATCTTGGCATGTGTGGGCACCAGGGCGTTTTTTAGCGCCAGGCGTTCCTCTTTGCTTGGGACATACACGGTGGTCTTGCCAGCTTTCTTGACACCTTCAAGCGCCAGATCGTTGTCTTTCTGTGCAACCTGGTTTGCGAAATCTGTGGCTTCCTTCATGGCCTGCTCCAATTGACCACGTATGTCGGCTGGCAAGCCGTCCCAGAACTTCTTGTTGACAATCACGGCATAACCCAAGTAACCGTGATTGGTCAGGGTGAGGTGCTTTTGCACTTCATTCATTTTTTGGCTGTAGAAGTTGGAAATCGGGTTCTCGGTGCCATCTACCACGCCGGTTTGCAGCGCCTGGTACACCTCAGAAAATGCCATCACCTGCGGAATGCCACCGAGTGAGCGAATCTGCTCTTCGATCACTTTGGAGGATTGGATGCGGAACTTTTTGCCCTTGTAGTCGGCAACGTTCTTGAGCGGTGTGTTGGCCGAGAAAGCCTTGAAGCCGTTGTCCCAAAACGCCAGGCCCTTGACGCCTTTGGGCTCAAGTTTGGCCAGCAAACTGGCGCCAATCGGGCCTTGGGTAACTTTGTGCAGGTCGGCGGTGTCATTAAAGATGAAAGGGAAGTCAAACACTTCAAATTCCTTGACACCCAAGGGGCCAAACTTGGCCAGCGACGGCGCCAGCATCTGCACGGCACCCATTTGCAGCGCCTCCATCTCTTCCTTGTCCTTGTAAAGCTGACTGTTCGGGTATACATCCACCTTGACTTTGCCTTTGGTCAGTTCGGCGGCCCGTTTGGCAAAAAACTCTGATGCCTGGCCTTTGGGGGTGTCGGTTGCCACCACGTGGCTGAACTTGATGATGGTCTGGGCGCTGGCGCTCAAACCGACAGCCAACAGAGCGCTGGCAAGCACTAATTTCAATTTCATGGATGTCTCCTGAATAATCTAAATATTAAAACTGACGGGCGAAGATTAATACCCGTCGAAGGGTAGGGCAACTGTGGTGTTCAACAGCTAGGGTTAACCCCTGGCGTGCTGCTTCAACGCTTGATTTAGATCAACCATCCACTGCGAACCGATGCGCTTGGCCAGTGCCTGGTGCACCGGTTTTACCGCATGCGCCAAGCGCGCGCGCTGGCCATCGGTCAGGGTGTGAATGCGGGTCGTGCCGACTTGACGCAATGCCATCAAGGCCTTGTCGTTCTGGGTGTCGGCAATCAGGTTGCCAAAGGCGAGGGCCTCGCGCAACGCCTGTCCGACCAGCGTGCGGTCGTTATCCGTCAACTTCATCCAGAAGCGCTGGTTCGCGACCACCGCATAACCGAGGTAACCATGTTCGGTCAAACTCAGGTCGGTCTGCACCTCATGCATGCGCTGCGTCCAGAAGTTCGAGATCGGGTTCTCGGTGCCATCCACCACCCCGCTGGCCAACGCGCGGCGGGTTTCACTGAAGGCGAGCGTGACCGGGCGCGCCCCGAGCGCCCGCATTTGCGCCGCAATCACGCTTGAGGCCTGTACCCGCATACGCAAGCCGACAAAATCAGCCGGGGTCAGCAAGGGGCGATTGGCGCTCATTTGCTTGAAGCCGTTGTCAAAATAGCCCAAACCCACCAGTCCTTGCTGGCTCAGACGGGCCAACAGACGCTGGCCCAGTCGGCCTTGCGTGATGCGCCGCACATCGGCCACTTGTTCAAACAGGAAGGGCAAGTCAAACAGCTCGAACTCGGGAAATCCGATGCGTCCAAACTTGGACAGCGAGGGGGCCAGCAAGTCCACCGCACCGAGTTGCAGCGCCTGCATCTCGTCGTGGTCGCCGTAGAGCTCGGCGTTGGGGTAAATGAGCACCTGAATGCGCCCGCCCGAACGTTCCTCCAGCAGCAGTTTGAAGCGTTTGGCCGCCAGCCCCTTGGGCGTTTTCTCTGCCACGACGTGCGAAAAGCGCAGCGTGATGCCCTGGGTTGGTGCCGCCTTCAGGGAGGTTGATGCCAGCGCGGCGCTGGCCAGCCCACGCAGCCATTGACGTCGATCAGCTGAAGGGCGATTGGCAAAAAAATCAGCGGGCAACATGCTGGCTATTATGCGAGGACTTGATGGAACAACTTGTGACCAGAACTGAACCTTTGCCGACTGATCAAACGCGCGACTTTGCCTTGCTGCAACAGATGCCGCCCGGGCATGTCAGCCGCAGTCGGCGTACGCTGTTGTGGCTGTTGGGATTGTTGTTGCTGCTGCTGGGCGCGGTGGTGACTCTGGTGCTGTACCTGAATAATTTTGAGGCCGAAGAAGAAACCCGGCGCCGCGCCGCCGATGCCCAGTGGCTGGAACAAAGTGTGCAATTTCACTTCCGCCGATTGGAAGACGACTTGCTGGTGCTGGCTCGTCAAGCCGTGCTGGGCAGCGCCACGGCCCAGCAGAAAAAGGCAAATGGTGTCGAAGTCAATGGCGGCTTGTTGTGGCGGGAGCCGGGTGTGGTGTTGTCGCATGGCTGGTTGGCGGCTGGCGTGACTCATGATGCCTGGGTCGGGCCCGAGCGCTGGCAACTGGACTGGGCGGCGCACCCGGCCAATGCGCAGGCGCTGGCCACCATGCAAGACACCACGCGCGGTCTGCGGCGCTCGGCCTACGCCGGGTTGATGCAGCACTCTGATGGATCCTTGACAGATGTGGTCTGGTTGGCGGTGCCGTTTTTTGATCGTGGCCAGTTTGTGGGCAATTACCTGGCTGCCTTGTCGTTGGATCGCGCCGTTCAGTCACTGGTGCCGGTTTGGTTTTCGCAAAGCCACAGCGTGCGGTTGGTGACTGACGACATTGAGGCGACACCCGCGCAGGCATCCGCTGCCCACTCGTACCGGGCCAGCATGAATTTTCCAGGGCCAGAGTTGTTCCTGGAGGTGGCCCCGATCGGCGAGCAACCGACCACGGTGCCGCGCATTTTCTTTTTGGTGGCGCTGCTGTTTTTGGGGGGTATGTTGGTCAGCTTGGTGGCCTTGCGGCGCGATTTTGTTAAACGTCAACAGGTGCAGGCGCGCTTGCAAGCCGAGGTGGCTTTGCGCACTGCCATGGAGAATTCGGTCACCATCGGCCTGCGTGCCTGGGACCAGCATGGAAAAATTTTGTATGTGAATCAGGCGTTTTGCAGCATGGTGGGCTACCCGGCGAGCGATCTGGTGGGCAAATTTGCCCCCTTGCCGTACTGGCCAGCCGATCAGGCCAATGAGCTGCAACTGGTCCACCGCGACATCATTGTTCAGGGAACACGGGGCGACGGTGTGGAGCTGCAGTTTCAGCACCGCAATGGGCAACTGCTGGATGTGCTGATTCATGAGGCACCCCTGACGACTGCCAGCGGTGAGCAACTCGGCTGGATGAGCTCGGTATTGGACATTAGCGAGCGTAAACGGGCGCAACGCATGGCCGCACTGCAACAAGACAAACTGGAAGCGTCGGGCCGTCTGGTGGCAGTCGGGGAGGTTGCCTCTACCCTGGCGCACGAGCTCAATCAACCGCTGGGCGCGCTCAGCAGTTTCGCCACTGGACTGTTGAATCGCCTGCGCGGGGGCAACATTGCCTTGAACGAGTTGGAGCCAGTAGTCGCGCGCATGGCGCGTTTGGCAGAGCGCGCAGGGGGCATCATTCAGCGGGTCAATGCTTTTGCGCGGCGCCGTGAAATTTCCCGGCAACGCCTGGACGTGGTGGCCGTTTTACGCCGTGTTCTCGCCAACCCGGTCGACACGCAGGGATGCCCGGTGTCTCTGGTGGATAAGAACAAGCCGATCTGGATTGACGCGGACGAATTGCTGTTGGAACATCTGATCAACAACCTGGTGGGCAATGCACTGGACTGGGCACATCGGGGGGCAGCATTGGCTCAGGTGCGGGTGGAGGTGAATGGCGACCAACCCCTTGGTCTGGCTAGCCTGGCGGTGGCCGATTCCGGCCCGGGGGTGCTGGCGCAAGACCAGTCAAATATTTTTAATGCTTTTTTTAGCACCAAAGAAGGCGGGATGGGCATGGGTCTGGCCATTTGCCGTTCTATTGTGGAAGCCCACCATGGGCGTATCGAGGTCGGTCGTGACCCCGAACTCGGCGGGGCGCGCTTCGTGGTGTGGCTGCCACTCGCCGATGCGCCCCCGTGTGTGCCAATTCTGCCCGCCTTACTCGAGGTCCAAGGAGCCCCATGACCCAAGCCGCCATTCACATCGTTGACGACGACCCGGATATTCGGGATGGACTGGCCTGGCTGTTCGATTCGCGCGGCTATGTGGTTGCTGCTTGGGATGGCGGCCCGGTGTTTCTGGACGCTGCGAAGGCGTTGCTGGGTCAGTGGGGACATGCGGTGGTGCTGCTTGATGTCCGGATGACGCCGTTGTCCGGGCTGGTGACGTTTGAGCGGCTCAAGGCACTGGGCTGCCCTTGGCCGGTGTTGTTTTTGACCGGGAACGGAGACGTTGGCATGGCGGTGGCGGCGGTCAAGAGCGGTGCCTGGGATTTTCTGGAAAAGCCGTTTCAGGACAACGAGTTGGTCGACCGGGTGGAGCAAGCGCTGGCGGCGGCGTCGGCCCTCAGTGATGCTGATCTGGAGGTGCACCGCCTCAAGCAGGCGCTGGTCAGTCTGAGCCCGCGTGAGCGTGAAGTGCTCGCTGAGCTGATTCGCGGCCACTACAACAAAAATATCGCCGACCATCTCGGTATTACCCCGCGCACCGTCGAGTTTCACCGAGCGCATATTTTTGAAAAAATGGGCGTCAGTTCTGCGGTTGAGCTGGCACACAAGCTTGGGCGCCTGCAGTCGATGTCGATCCACCCGCTGTCGAAGATGTGAGGGTGCCGGCCCGACTTCTTGCCGGGCCATTCATTCTCGGGCCGTGATCCGTCAGGTTGCCAGTACACTGCGCGGCGTTCGACAAGAACCACCGCCGGTAAGGTGTCTGCGCCGGATGCGCTTGTTTTCAAAAGAGATTCCAGCATGTTTATATTTCCCAATGCATTGAAATGGCTGGCGGTGGCGCTTTGCCTGCCAAGTCTGACGCTTGCGCAAACTGTCTCAGCGCCGACGTCGGCGCCGATCAAGATCGCCATGATCGAGGGCTTGAGCGGCCCGTTTGCCAATACCGGCGAGGCGGTGTTTCGCAACCTGATCTGGGCAGTGGAGCGCGTCAATGCGCGCGGCGGTGTCAAGCTTGCCGCTTCGGCGGCGGCAGTGGAGGGCCGCCGCCCGCTGACGCTGGAGCGCTACGACAGCAAGGGTCAGAACGAGGAGGCCCTGACGGCCCTCAAGTCGGCCATCGACGACGGCGCCCGATTCATCATGCAGGGCAATTCATCGGCCACGGCCGCCGCACTGATTGACGCCATCAACAAGCACAACGAACGCGAGCCGACCAAGCGGGTGTTGTTTTTGAATTACTCGGCGGTTGATCCTATTTTGACCAACGAAAAATGCAGCTTCTGGCACTTTCGTTTTGACGCCCATGCCGACATGCGCATGACGGCGTTGATGGAAGTGCTGAAAGACGACAAAGCTCTCAAAAGGGTCTACATCATTGGCCAGGATTACAGTTTTGGTCATGCCGTGGCCCGCGAAGCCAGGCGCCAGCTCGGGGTATTGCGCCCGGATGTGCAACTGGTAGGTGATGAGCTGCACCCGGTCGGGCGCGTGAAGGACTTTTTGCCCTACGCCGCCAAGATCAAGACCAGTGGTGCCCAGGCGGTTATTACCGGCAACTGGGGCAATGACTTGACGTTGTTGGTGAAGGCGGCGAAAGAAGTCGGCTTTGAGGGCAAGTTCTACACCTTCTACGGCAATGCGTTGGGTGCGCCCGCGGCGATTGGTGATGCGGGTGTCGGTAAAGTGGTGGCGGTGGCCGACTGGTTGCCCAATGTCGCGACGGCGCAAAGCGAGGCCTTTTACCAGTCCTTCCGGCAGCGCTTTCCGAAGCCGGCTGATGACTATGTGCACATGCGCATGCAGCTGATGGTGGAATCTCTGGCGCAGGCGATCGAAAAAGCTGGCACTACTGATTCGATAGCTGTTGCGGTCCAGCTGGAAAGGGCTAGAGTCACTTTTGGCTCACAAACCGGGGTTATGCGGGCGGCTGACCATCAGTTTCAACAACCGCTGGTGGTGGGCCTGATGGACCGGCAAGGCGCACCTGGCGTCAAGTTTGATGTGGAGGGCTCGGGCTACGGCTTTCGGGTTATCAAAAGCATTGCTGCCAGTCGTGCCGAGTTGCCCAGCACTTGCAAAATGCAAAGACCGGTGGAATAAACGCAGCTTCGATTGGCCCGCTATCTGCAGGCAAGGTCGCCATGGCCGGGGCAGGTTGATGGGTTGGTTATAATCCAAGGCTCTGCAGATTGCAGCAGTGCACGTCAGGGGCAGTTCCAGCGCCTGACGCAAGTTCACATCAAACAGGAAATAAACATGATCGCATCCAGCATTAAAGCCGCTGTCGTTAAAGACAACGCACGTCAAGCCGGCGATACCGGTAGTCCCGAAGTTCAAGTGGCACTTTTGACCGCCCGCATCAATGAACTCATGCCTCACTTCAAGACGCACGCCAAAGACCACCACGGTCGTCGTGGTCTGTTGCGCATGGTGAGCCGTCGCCGCAAGTTGCTGGACTACCTGAAGTCCAAAGACGCTGAACGTTACATCGCACTGATCGCCAAGCTGGGTCTGCGCAAGTAATCGTTCAATCAAATGATGAACGCCTGAGTTAGGTTACTAGCTCAGGCGTTTTTTACTTCGGAGAAGCTGAAAACGGAGCGAAGCTGTGTCATTCCAGATGAATTCGATTTGAATTTCCCTGGAATGGCATCGTGTTCTGTGAGGCGTGATCCGGGCTCGGGTGAGGTGGCCTTTACCTTCCATGTAGTTCCCAAAATGACCAGGAGAAATCAATGAGCATATTCAATAAAGTTACCAAGACCTTCCAATGGGGTCAAAACACCGTCACCATGGAAACCGGCGAAATCGCGCGGCAAGCCAGTGGTGCCGTGCTGCTGGACATGGACGGCACCGTGGTACTGGCCACGGTGGTGGCCAAGACCGAAGGCAAAGCGGGGCAAGACTTTTTCCCCTTGACCGTGGACTACCTTGAAAAGTCCTATGCTGCCGGCAAAATTCCCGGCAGTTTCTTCAAGCGCGAAGGCCGCCCCAGCGAGTTTGAGACGCTGACCAGCCGCTTGATTGATCGCCCGATCCGTCCGCTGTTTCCCGAAGGTTTTTTCAACGAAGTCCATGTGGTGGTTCACACCCTGTCGCTCAATCCTGAAGTTGACGCCGATATCGCCGCCCTGATCGCCGTCAGTGCCGCGCTGTCCGTCAGCGGCATTCCCTTCAGCGGCCCGATCGGTGCCGCCCGTGTCGGTTACATCAATGGCGAGTACGTGCTCAATCCTGGCCAGACTGCCCGCAAAGATTCCGTCATGGATCTGGTGGTGGCCGGGACCGAAGTCGCTGTGCTGATGGTTGAATCGGAAGCCAAGCAATTGAGCGAAGAAATCATGCTCGGCGCCGTGGTGTTTGGCCACGAGCAAGGCAATATCGCCATCAATGCCATTCACGACCTGGTGCGTGACGCCGGCAAGCCGGTGTGGGATTGGAAAGCGCCTGTCAAAAACGAACCACTGATCGCCCGGGTGGGCGCGTTGGCCAAGGACAAACTGGTCGCTGCTTACCAGATTCGCAACAAGCAGGCACGCACCCGCGCCTGCCGCGAAGCCTACGCGGTTGTGATGGCCGACCTGAAGCTCGACGGTGTGGCGTTTGACAGCGTGGCTGTTGAAGGCATGTTGTTCGACATTGAAGCCAAGATTGTGCGCAGCCAGATTCTGGCTGGCGAACCGCGCATTGACGGCCGTGACACGCGTACTGTGCGCGCCATCGAAATCCGCAACAGCGTGTTGCCCCGCACCCACGGTTCGGCCTTGTTCACGCGCGGTGAAACCCAGGCGCTGGTGGTCACCACTCTCGGTACCGAGCGCGATGCCCAGCGCATTGACGCGCTCTCCGGCGACTACGAAGACCGCTTCATGCTGCACTACAACATGCCTCCGTTTGCCACCGGCGAGACTGGTCGCGTCGGTACCCCCAAGCGGCGCGAAATCGGCCACGGCCGGCTCGCCAAACGGGCCCTGATGGCGGTGCTGCCAAGCAAGGAGGAATTCCCTTACACCATGCGTGTGGTCAGCGAGATCACCGAGTCCAATGGCTCCTCGTCGATGGCCTCGGTCTGCGGCGGCTGCCTGTCCTTGATGGACGCGGGTGTGCCCATGAAAGCCCATGTGGCGGGTATCGCCATGGGGCTGATCAAGGAAGACAACCGTTTTGCCGTGTTGACCGACATCCTGGGTGACGAAGATCATCTGGGCGACATGGACTTCAAGGTCGCAGGGACCACCAACGGTATCACCGCATTGCAGATGGACATCAAGATCCAGGGCATCACCAAGGAAATCATGCAAGTCGCCTTGGCGCAGGCCAAGGAAGCACGCATGCACATTCTGGGCAAGATGCAGGAAGCCATGGCCGAGGCCAAGACCGAGGTGTCCGACTTCGCGCCGCGCCTGTTCACCATGAAGATCAACCCCGACAAAATCCGCGATGTGATCGGCAAGGGCGGCTCCGTCATTCGCGCGCTGACCGAAGAGACCGGTACCCAGATCAATATCGACGAAGACGGCACCATCACCATCGCGTCGAGCGATCCGGCCAAGGCAGAAGAAGCCAAACGCCGCATCCAGCAGATCACGGCTGAAGTTGAAATCGGCAAGATATATGAAGGCGCCATCACCAAGATTCTGGACTTTG
>JANYHL010000052.1 GCA_025359085.1 Gammaproteobacteria bacterium | reverse complement strand
AAGCTTTGGGCATGGTGCCCATGGTGATTGAACAATCTGGTCGCGGCGAGCGTTCTTACGACATTTACTCGCGCCTGCTCAAGGAACGTGTCATTTTTCTGGTGGGTCCGGTCAACGACTATGTCGCCAATCTGGTGGTGGCGCAATTGTTGTTTCTGGAGAGTGACAACCCGGATAAGGATATTTCGTTCTATATCAACTCGCCGGGCGGCTCGGTCAGCGCCGGCATGGCCATTTTTGACACCATGAACTTTGTCAAGCCCGATGTATCTACTCTCTGTACCGGCATGGCGGCCAGCATGGGTGCCTTTTTATTGGCGGCCGGCACCAAAGGAAAACGCTTTTCCCTGCCGAATTCGAAGGTCATGATTCACCAGCCCTCAGGCGGTAGTCAGGGGCAGGCGACCGAGATTGAAATTCAGGCGCGCGAGATTTTGAAAACCCGCGAGCAGTTGAATCGAATTCTGGCAGAGCGCACCGGCCAGCCGCTGGAGCGCATTGAGCGTGACACCGAGCGCGACTATTACATGTCGGCGGATGAGTGCAAGGAATATGGCCTGATTGACCAGGTCATCTCAAAAAGGGCGTAGTTCTCATGGCTGAAAAAAAAGGCTCCTCCAGCGAAAAAACGCTTTATTGTTCTTTTTGCGGCAAAAGCCAGCATGAAGTCAAGAAGCTGATCGCAGGCCCATCGGTCTTTGTTTGCGACGAGTGCATTGACCTGTGCAACGAGATCATTCGGGATGAATTGCCGCCCAGCACCGAAGTGCGCAGTGGCGCAGATGAGCTGCCAACCCCGCTAGACATCAAAAACAATCTCGACAATTACGTGATTGGCCAGGAGCCCGCCAAGCGCACGCTGGCGGTGGCGGTCTACAACCACTACAAGCGCCTGCGGCACCAGGAAAAGGCCAAAAAAGATGATGTGGAGTTGGCCAAAAGCAATATCTTGCTGATCGGCCCGACCGGTTCCGGTAAAACGCTGTTGGCGCAAACCCTGGCCCGCATGCTCGACGTGCCTTTTGTCATGGCCGATGCCACCACGCTGACCGAAGCCGGTTATGTGGGCGAGGACGTTGAAAACATTGTGCTCAAGCTGCTGCAAAGCTGCAATTATGAAGTCGAGCGCGCCCAGCGCGGCATTGTTTACATTGACGAAATCGACAAGATTTCCCGCAAATCAGACAATCCTTCCATCACCCGCGATGTCTCGGGGGAGGGCGTGCAGCAGGCGCTGCTCAAGTTGATCGAAGGCACCATGGCCAGCGTGCCACCGCAGGGCGGGCGCAAACACCCGAATCAGGACTTTGTGCAGGTTGACACCACCAACATCCTGTTCATTTGCGGCGGTGCATTTTCGGGTCTTGAAAAAGTGATCGACAACCGTACGCAATCGTCGGGCATGGGCTTTGGTGCGACTGTCAAAAGCAAGGAACAGCGCAGCCTGACCGAGGTCTTCAAAGAGGTCGAACCCGAGGATTTGATCAAGTTTGGCCTGATTCCTGAACTGGTGGGGCGGATGCCTGTGGTGGCAACGCTGGCTGAGCTCAGTGAAGATGCCTTGGTCCAAATCTTGACCGAGCCCAAGAACGCGCTGGTCAAGCAGTACAGCAAGCTGTTGGCGATGGAAGGCGTTGATCTTGAAATTCGCCCCTCGGCCTTGAAAGCCATTGCCAAAAAGGCACTGGCCCGAAAGACGGGAGCGCGCGGCCTGCGCTCGATTCTGGAGCAGTCACTGATCGACACCATGTTCGATTTGCCCAATACATCCAACGTTGACAAGGTCGTCGTGGATGAATCAACCATTGATGACAACAAGCCGCCTTTGTTGGTCTACCGCGAGCTGGCCAAGAAAGCTTGATTGGGTTGGTGTTTGCGCGCGTTTATTCAATTTTGAGACGCGCGCGGCTGATTAATACGGGGGTTCGGGTTGAAAACCCGCACTTTCGATCCATATTTAACAGGTAACGAAAAGGACTTTTCATGTCTGGTCATACCCATTTGCCTGCGATCCCCCTGGATCTGCCATTGCTTCCAGCGCCTTGATCCTCTTGGGGCGACCGACAAAAAGCGGAATCACCATGTGGGGGAAAACGACCACGTCGCGCAGTGGCAGCAATGGCAGAT
>JANYHL010000044.1 GCA_025359085.1 Gammaproteobacteria bacterium | reverse complement strand
AGCATCGGGATCACGCGGCGGGGAAAATACACACTGGTGGCGCGTTCATAGGCGTCGATATCAATGGCCGAGCCGTTCTCCACGTAATGACTCACGTCAGCAATGGCCACCAGCAATCGCCAGCCCTGCTCTGCCGTCTTGCCCTTGCCAATTTTGGCCGGCTCACAGTACACCGCATCGTCAAAATCACGTGCGTCCTCGCCGTCGATCGTGACCAGTGGCACGTCGGTCAAATCAACCCGGTGCTTCTTGTCCTGCGGACGAACCTGGTCAGGCAAGGTCCGCGCCAACGCAATGCAGGCCTCTGAGAATTCATGCGGCACGCTGTATTTGCGCACTGCAATTTCAATCTCCATGCCGGGGTCGTCAACCTCACCCAGTATTTCCTTGATGCGCCCGACCGGCTGGCCGTACAAGGACGGTGGCTCAGTCAACTCAACGACCACGACCTGGCCCGGCTTGGCCAGACCCGTCGCCGCTTTGGGAATCAAGACATCCTGGCCGTAGCATTTGTCTTCCGGCACCACAATCCAGATGCCGCTTTCCTGCAACAAGCGTCCGATGATGGTGTGATTTGATCTTTCGATGATCTCAAGCACCCGGCCCTCGGGGCGGCCCTTGCGATCACTGCGCACAATGCGCACCTTGACCCGGTCCTTGTGCAACACGGCACGCATCTCGTTGGGGGGTAAATAGATGTCGGGTTGACCATCGTCACGGGTTACAAACCCATGACCATCACGGTGACCCAGCACAGTTCCTTCAAATTCGTCCAGCAAGCCGCTGGTTTGGCTAATATTCTTGATACAATAACTCTCTTTCCTGAAATGCCCGGATGGCGGAATTGGTAGACGCGCACGGTTCAGGTCCGTGTGCCGAAAGGTGTGGAGGTTCGAGTCCTCTTCCGGGCACCAATATTAATGAAATCCAGAAATCTTTAAACAAGGTTTCTGGTTTTTTTTTGACAAAACACCACGGCATCTGCAGCAATGTCTTGCTCGTCCTGAAAAGCTTCAAGGGTTGGATCTTAAAACGGCTGAGCCACAAGATCGTGTCCCTGGGCACCCACAATACGCGCTTTGGTGAATTCACCCACCCGTAAAGTCTTGCTTATTTTTTCCGGCGGCAGCAGCTTGACCATGCCATCAATCTCAGGGGCATCGGCATAAGAGCGCCCCAGGCCGCCCTTCTTGCCCAATCCCGGAGCCGCATCGACCAATACTTGCATTGTGCTGCCAATGCGCTGCTGCAACTTGGCGCTGGAGACGGCCTCGGCGACCGCCATGAAGCGTGCGCGCCGCTCTTCGCGCAATTCAAGCGGCAACATACCGCCAATGTCATTGGCAGCAGCACCCTGCACCGGGCTGTAGGCAAAACATCCGGCACGGTCAATCTGCGCCTCGCGCATGAAATCGAGCAGATGTGAAAACTCTTCTTCCGTCTCGCCCGGAAATCCTGCGATGAACGTGCTGCGCACCACAATGTCGGGACAAACCTCACGCCAACGCTGGATGCGCTCCAGGTTTCTCTCCCCGCTGGCCGGGCGTTTCATGCGCCTGAGTACGTCCGGGTGACTGTGTTGCAGAGGCACATCCAGGTAGGGCAACACTTTTCCGGCGGCCATCAAGGGCAACAGATCATCGACACCGGGATAGGGATACACATAATGCAAACGCACCCAGGCGCCATAAGGCTCCGCCATGTCGCCCAGTGCCTGCACCAGTTCCAGCAGGCGGGTCTTGATCGGTTTGCCATCCCAAAAACCGGTGCGGTATTTGACGTCCACGCCATACGCCGAGGTATCCTGGCTGATCACCAGCAACTCTTTCACACCGCCGTCAAACAGCGCGCGCGCTTCCTTGAGGACGTCACCGATCGGTCGCGACACCAGATCACCCCGCATGGAGGGAATGATGCAAAAAGTACAGCGGTGGTTGCAGCCTTCGCTGATCTTGATGTAGGCGTAATGCCGGGGTGTGAGTTTGATGCCCGCCACACCGAAGGGATGGGGCACCAAGTCAATAAATGGATCATGCGGCTTGGGCAAGTTGGCATGCACGGCATCCATCACCTCCTGCGTTGCCTGCGGGCCGGTCACGGCCAGCACGCTCGGGTGCATTTGCCGCACCAGATTGCCGCCGCCCTCACCCGCTTTGGCGCCCAGGCAACCGGTGACGATCACCTTGCCGTTCTCGGCCAGCGCCTCGCCGATCGCATCGAG